>DATHNR010000160.1:0-5155 GCA_035485835.1 Puia sp. | reverse complement strand
GAGACTGTGGAAGGCTTTTTTAAATGGAGATCGTTGGAGGCACTTACTCTCAGTAATCCGCCGTGGCATCTAAGATCTCATTTTACAGCAGCATAGTCAATTCCTGAACGATACATGCGGTATTTAAATTTCCTTAAATATTGAATGATTTCTTTAAGCTCAGACGGGGTCATCCATTCCCCTTCAAAGATTACAAGCCTGATATTATATTTTGAAAAATCGACGGACCTGAGTATTTTATAGTCGAACCCTTCTGTATCTATATGTAACAGATCAATTTCACTGTAATTATATTTTTGAAGCAGGTCATAAAATGTAATCACCGGCAAGGTATCAGTAATAATCCTTTTATTCAGTTCTTTACCGTGTTCGATATTTTTTATAAATGTTTCTTTATCGAAGGATCCAACCTGATCATACCAGCCGGGTTCGTTATTTGTAATATCTTTTAATCTATAAAATATCATTTCCCCTCTTTCAGGACCTATGCCTACATTTTCAAAATGCAGGCCATTCATCTGGCTGTAGTTATCCCTGAGCTTTGTAAAATTCGCCTTGTCGGGTTCAACCAGGATTCCCTTCCAGTTATTTTTTTTGATATACCTGTGCAGAGGATCGTTTTTTATTCCATCATTGGAACCAATCTGAACAAATGTTTTAATATTGGCTTCGCCAGTCATTTTAAATATTCTTTCCATGGGAATATTTAAAATCATATCCTTTGAGATCAGGGTTTTTATTGATTCCTTTATTCTTTTTAAAAGCAACATTGTTTACAGGATGTGATTACATGCGCCCCAGGTACAAATATAAGTTGAATGAACAGGGCTGTTTTAATCAAAGGCAACAGATTTTCTATTATATTCAGGTAGGGTAATTTTTATCCTGCTTGTTCTAACAAATATTCTTATGAAATTTTTCTACCTAATACTATATGTTTCCATTTCAATCAGATCAGAAAGCCAGGTCATTGTATCATCTTCAAATAACAGACTTATTCATTTTATTCCTTCAACATTTTCAAATAGTTTTTCTTTAAATCTCCCGGCAGTTTTAACAATCAAGCCGGGTGATACAGTTAAAACGGAAACAATTGATGCAGCGGGATTTGATAAAAATGCAGTAAAAAGGCAACATGGGGGAAACCCTTTAACCGGGCCTTTTTATATTGAAAACTCAAAACCCGGAGATGTTCTTGCCATAACCTTCACCAGAATTTCTTTAAACCGTTCTTATGCTTTTACTACTGAATCATTTGTTTCAAGGAGCCTTCCTAAAGCAACTATTAAACTTTTACCCCCTGAACATATTGCCAGGTGGAACCTTGATATCAAAAACGGATTTGCATCACCTGATAGTGCATTTGAACATTTAGAACATTTTAAAGTCCCCCTTCATCCGTTTTTAGGTTGTGTCGGTGTTGCACCTTCCAACAGGAAGAATGAAGTGTTAAGTTTTTTCCAGGGTGCTTATGG
The DNA here is from genome assembly GCA_035485835.1 of Puia sp. Classification (GTDB taxonomy): domain Bacteria; phylum Bacteroidota; class Bacteroidia; order Chitinophagales; family Chitinophagaceae; genus Puia. The sequence goes on along the minus strand of DATHNR010000160.1, from coordinate 3,680 downwards.
CGGAAATCTGGATTTTAGCAGCATTACCCAGGGTGCAACGATTTATTTACCCGTATTTCATGAAGGTGCGTATTTATATATCGGCGACGCACATGCATTGCAGGGTGATGGAGAGTTAGCCGGAAATGCTCTTGAAACTTCTATGGACGTAGAATTTACAGTCAATCTTATTGAGAATGATTCAACAGGAATTCAGGATCCAAGGGTTGAGGATTCTGAGTATATTATGGCAATAGGAATTGATAATAGTTTAGACGGGGCATTAAAAACAGCTACCTGCGGTTTACTTTTCTGGCTCCAAAATGATTATCATTTGTCATTAGTAGAAGCTACGCAGGTCATAAGTACTTCTATCGAATATGTCATAGCAGAAATTGCAGATCCAAATGTGGAAGTGGTAGCGAAAATTAAGAAAGAAATACTTAAAGGTTTAAATAAGAAGAATTGAAATCCTACCAAAGATGCGGGCAGCAAATTCGTAAAAAGTTTTACCTGTGAAGAAAACGAACACATTGATTATCGGAGCAAGTATGTCAGGCCTGGCTTCTGCAGCTTCCTTACGTAATAAAAATATTGATTATATTATTATTGAAAAGGAGAATCAGGCTGTCACTCCCTGGCGTAAACACTATGACCGCCTGCACTTGCATACGAGCAAAAGATTTTCTCATTTGCCATTCAAAAAGTTTGGAAAAAAAATTCCCAGGTATCCAAACAGGCAACAGGTGATTGAATATTTAGAAGAATATCAAAAAGCATTTAATATCAACCCTTTTTTTAATACAAAGGCCATATCCGTACGGAAAGAAGGAGAGTCCTGGGTTACTAAAACATCCGGGGATGTATTCGAGTCTAAATACCTGATCATGGCTACGGGTGCTTATGGTAACCCGAGGCCGATTCATTTTAGTGGTTTGGAAACATTTGCCGGCAGGATACTCCACAGCTACGAATATAAATCAGGAAAGGAATTTCAAGGTCAGCATGTGCTGGTCGTAGGTTTTGGAAATTCTGCCTGTGAAATTGCAATTGATTTATATGAAGAAGGATCTTTTCCCTCCATGTCAGTCCGCTCCCCTGTAAATGTGATTCCACGTGATATCCTTGGAATACCTGTTCAGGAAATAAGTATATTCATGAGACAGCTTCCTCCACGGGTAACGGATATCATCAGCAGGCCACTGATCAATTTGTATATAGGAGATCTTTCCAGGCTGGGTTTAAAAAAAATGTCTTATGGTGCACTGGAAGAAATCAGCAGGGATGGGAATGCCCCGGTATTGGATATTGGCACCATTCAGCTTATAAGAAAGGGGCATATAAAAGTTTTTGATGATATCGATCGTATTGAAGGGAATACCATTTATTTCAAAGATGGAAGAAAGGGAAATTTTAATGCTATCGTTGCGGGTATTGGATATTACCGGGACTATGCAGAAATAGTTGAAGTAGATAAAAGCAGGTTTGAGGATTTGCTCGTAAATACGGGCAAGCAAAAATATTTCGGTAAGGATGGGTTGTATTTCTGTGGTTACTGGGTAAGCACGACGGGTCAGATCCGTGAAATTGCTATGGATGCCAAAAGAATTGCAGAAGATATTTCGAACAAAGAAAGCCAGGGCCATTAATTGCCCGCTCGTCTATTTCTATTGCATAGATCCAGGATTTCTCGGATCCTGTTTGCTTTCTAATTTAAATTCTTTAGGAGGAATTTTCCCAAGAAGATTTTTTACAAAGTAGTCCCATCGGCGTCTCATCATATATGGTGCATAAGCACCATAACCATGGGAACTGTTCGGGAATATGATCAGATCATAATCCTTGTTTGCTTTTTCCAATGCTTCGACTACCAGCAGGGTGTTGGACGGGGGCACATTATCATCCATGAATCCGTGTGCGAGCAGCAATTTCCCTTTGAGGTTTTTTGCATACAACTGGTTTGCCTGCAAAGCATAATTTGATGAACCGCTTCCATCTTTGGATAAAAGACCAATATAGCGCTCACCCCAGTCATCCTCATAATTTCTGTTATCATGATTTCCGGATTCAGAAATGCCAACCTTAAAGAAATCAGGATATGTAAACATTGCACATGCGGTAGCAAATCCTCCGCCCGAGTGACCCCAGATTCCTATTCTGTTCGTGTCCATATAATTAAATCGAAGGGCCAGTGCACGAATACCCGCAACCTGGTCGGGCAGGGTATTTTCTGCCATATTCCCATAGTTCATGTCGTGATAGCTTTTCGAGCGAAGCGGATTGCTGGTTCCTTCTATCTGAACGACAATAAAACCTAATTCTGCCAACGACTGATTATCTCCCCTGGAAGCCATGAATGACCAGCTCCCGATACTACCACCCTGGGGGCCCGGATAGATATAATCAATAACAGGATATTTTTTTGCAGGATCAAATTGAACAGGAGTATACATCAAACCGTATAAATCTGTTACACCGTCATGCGCCTTTACCGTGAAAGGAACTGGTGGTTTCCAGCCTGTAGCAGTAAGACGGGATATATCGGTTTTTTCAAGAGTCAGAATAAGTTTTCCATCTATACTCCTTAACAGACTAACGCCGGGTACATCAGGTTGTGAATAATAATCGATAAAATAGTTTTCGTCCGGAGAAAGTTTTATGGAATGATTTCCTTTATCCGGAGTCAGTAAACTCAGGTTTTTCCCATCAAATCCTATTTTATAGAAATATGTAAAATAGGGATTTCCCGGTTCCCTTCCATCTGCGAGAAAATACAGTTCACGTTTCTTTTCATCGACCTTAATTAACTGGGTGACAACCCAGTTTCCTTTTGTGATTTGATTCTTTAATTTTCCTGTCAGAGCATCATATAAATAAAGATGACCCCAGTTATCTCTTTCAGAATACCATATTATTTCTTTTGATGAAGGCAGATAACGCCAGTTAATGGTTCCCTGTCCCGATTCATACTGGGTATTGACCGTTTCATCAAAGACCTCCCGGACATCCCCGGTACCTGCATCAGCTATCCTGAATTTTTCCTGCTGATGATTTCTTGACGTGGAAACAAAAGCCAGTTGAGAAGCATCCGGGCTCCATGCAACGTCATCAAAAGTCCCGCTGCTTGAAATGTCATCACTTAAGCTGGCTCTGTGCGGATCCGGATCAGCTTTAATAAATATTACCCTGGGTTCATCCACATTGATAATAACGCGTTGAATGGTGATGATATTTGTATCACCCGGCAAAGGATATTTCCATGACTCCAGTTTCGGATGACCCACATTCGTAGTTATAAGGTACATATCCCCGGCAGCTCGTTGGTCCTGTTTGAAAGTGGCTATTTTTTTTGAGTCGGGCGACCATTTTAAAATAGGATTGTCACTTTTTTTCCAGCCGGCATTGTCAGTAGCATATCCGAAATTTTTAATCCCGTCTGTGGTAAGCTGTATAAGTTTACTGGTTTTCAGGTCTTTGACCCACAGATTATAATCCTTAATAAAAGCTTCCTTGCTGCTGTCAGGGGAAATCAATGTTTTTTTATTGAAGTCTCTGCGATTTAATGCAACATCGCCATTCTTTTGTTGTCCTGCAGACGGGGTAGCGGTTCCCTGAATGGCATCAACAACAATAAATTCACTTCCCTTCGGGTTGAGATTCCTGTACCAGAATTTATCACCCGGCAACCAAACGGGATTAAC
>DATHNR010000159.1:0-4429 GCA_035485835.1 Puia sp. | reverse complement strand
CGATAATTATAAGACTGCAGCCAGCTGTTCATGGCAAACCACGCGACGGGTGAAGCGATGAGAAATGAAATGGTAACCAGTTTGAGAAAATCACGGGAAAGCAATTGGGTAATTCCAAAAACGGAAGCGCCCAATACTTTTCTGATGCCGATTTCCCTGATCCTGTTTTCTGCCGTGAAGCTGGCCAAACCGAAAAGGCCCAGACAGGATATGAATATCGTCAGGCCTGCAAAAAGAGCCGCAAGCTCACCGGTTCTTTTTTCATTTGCGAATTTTAGTGCATAATCCTGGTCCAGAAAAGTAAATTCAAAAGGATAAGAAGGATTATATTTTTTAAAAATTGTTTCCGCTTTTTTCAGATTGTCCGAAGTAGAATTTGCCGGATTTAATTTCAAATTCACTACATAAAAACCCATTATTTTAGGTCCGATGGTTATTATTGGCGCAATGGGTTCATAGGGAGACTCCAGAATAAAATCTTTTACAACACCCACCACATGCCAGCTGTTACCATTTGATTTAACGATCGCTCCTAGCGGATCTTTCAGGCGCATCGCTTTTACTGCTTTTTCATTCAGCAGCATAGCCATGGAATCGGTCGGATAGATATGGGTATTCATATCGCGGCCCGAGATTAACTTCAGGCCCAGTGTACGAACAAATCCTTCATCAGAGGCAAAATATGTAAAGTCTGTTTTTTGATCAGCCGGTGTTGAACCAGGCCATTCGAATCCCCAGGTATCGGACCAATGCTGTGTCATCGGCTGACTGGTTCTCGTGATGTCCGTAATTACTCCGTTATTGAAAAGCTCATTTTTTATAAGGTCGTAATTCTTAATAATATCTCCCTGCATGAAACTGTATACAATGTGATCTCTCTTATAACCCGAATCGCGATCCTGCGCATACATGAGTTGCCGAACGACTACAATGGTTGAAATAATCAGTATGATGGCAAAACTGAATTGAAGCACTACCAGGAATTTGCGGGATAATGCACCTTCCATACTTGTTTTCAAAACGCCTTTTAAAACTTTGATGGGCCTGAACGATGAAAGATAAAAAGCAGGATAGCTGCCGGCGAGGAAACCGGTAAATACAATAAATCCAATGGCTGCCAACCAGAAATTGATGTTTTGAAAAGGGATGAATAATTGTTTACCAACAAGCAGATTAAAAGAAGGAAGACTCAGTTGCACAATCAGGAGGGCGAGTACTCCGGCAATCAAGCAAAAAAGAAGTGATTCGGCCAGGAATTGCAGGATCAGGAAATTCCTGGGAGCCCCCACTACTTTTCTTATGCCTACTTCTTTTGCCCTTTTTTCACTTATCGCCGTACTGAGGTTCATGAAATTAATGCAGGCGATCAGTAAAATGAAACATGCTATGATAATGAAAAGGCGCACAATGGTAATTTGTCCGCCTGCTTCTTTCCCGTTTTCAAATTTGGAATAGAGATGCCATTTGGATGCAGCTTGTCCGATGAGTATATCGGTCATAGGTGTTTTTTCACCTTTGGTTTTCTGGATAATTATATCCCGGATTTTTGCATTGAAAGCGTTAGCGGATACGCCTGGCTTCAGGGTATAAAAAGTAGTTATTGAATTATCTTCCCAATAATTATCATCCCATCCCAATTTAGTGAGATATGCCCAGGGTAGCAGGTAGTCGAAATGGAAACGGCTGTTATCAGGAAGATCTTTTAAAACGGCTTTCACGGTAACAAGATTCACACTATCCACTTTGATCTGTTTGCCAAGGGCTGATTCCTTTCCAAATAACTTTTTAGCAAAGGATTCGGTGATGACAATATCGGTCGGGCTGACCAGCGCGTTTTTCGTATTTCCTTCCAGGGAAGGAAAACTGAACATCCTGAGAAATCCGGAATCTGTAAAATTTCCAGGTGAATTAAAATGACGGTCGCCCACGGACATCAGGAAATTTGTGTTCTGCCAGCGGGCCACGTCGTCTATATCGGGATAATCTGATTTCAGGGTAGGTGCAAGCACTCTTGGGGTATAAGTAGTCGCATAACTATTTTCAGTACCGACCCCACCATGGCGATACACCATGTACAGCCTGTCTTCCTTGGCGTGAAAGCGGTCAAAGCCGATTTCATCTGCTATCCACAAACCTATCAGGATGGCACTTGCCATTCCGATCGCCAGTCCTAAAATATTAATGGTTGAAAATATTTTATTCCGTTTAATGTTACGGAACGCGACGATGAAAAAGTTTTTTAGCATATTCTTTTATTTAAGCGTAAGGCATAAGGCGTAAGGCATAAGGCGTAAGGCGTAAGGCATAAGGCGTAAAGCTTAAGGCGTAAGGCGTAAGGCTTAAGGCTTAAGGCGTAAGGCATAAGGCATAAGGCATTAGGCTCAAGGCATAAGGCTTAATGCTTCATATCTCATCCCGCACGTGCGGGATCTCATATCTCATATCTCATTTCTCTCCGACTTTCCTTGAAAAATAATGCCAGAACCTATCTGATTAGGAATCAAACAGATAAAGTCTCTGCACTTGGCCTGACTGACCGGTTTTGATACGATGCCTGTCCGCTTACGGATTTTGCTTTCTGAACTTCATAACTCACCAAAACCATTATCTTCGGAACTGCAGAAAACAGGTATTGAATAACTTCATCAATTTCAATGGTCACATGACGGATCCGCAAACCCGGATCGCCACGGCATTCAACCGGAGTCTGCGTTATGGGGACGGACTTTTTGAGACCATGTATTGGAATGGGCAGCAGATTGAAAACCTGGATTTCCATCTCGACCGGCTCTTTCAGGGACTAATGATTCTGCAGTTTGACCTCACCGGCGGCTTTACAAGAGAATTTATTTCTGAAGAAATAAAAAAACTTTGCGGGCAAAATGCGCCTTCGATGAAAGCACGCATTCGTCTGAATGTTTTCAGGGAAGACGGATCCTCTTTAATGCCGGCGCAAAACAAACCTGTTTTCATCATCGAATCCACGGATCTTCCTGAAAAAAATCCTGCACCGTTGCGATTGACACTATTTGAAGGAGAGAAAAAATTCCCCGGAATTCTCAGCAACCTGAAAACCAATAATTATCTGTTGAACATGATCGCAGTTCAGCATGCAAAAGAAAACGGATTTGATGATGCAGTCTTTCTGAACAGCAGGGGAAATATTTGTGAGGCAAGTTCGAGCAACATGTTTATGGTTCAGAAAGGAGTGCTGTTTACTCCTGCATTAACCCAGGGATGTGTTGCAGGAACAAAACGAAGGGAGTTGCTGGAAAAACTCCCGGGACTCGGATTTCAGATAGAAGAAACCATCATTACAAAGGATATGGTTTTTGAAATGGAGGAAATATTTCTGACAAACGCCATCCATGGCATCCGGCCTGTTATTTGTATTGACAATACTTATTTTTCTCGCGAACTAACGAATAAACTTATTGGGTTGACGACTTAACCGATGACCGGTCAATTTTCAAATCTGCAAATTATCATTTCCCCATTTCGTTCCCACATTTTTCATTATCTACAATTACACATTCGCCACATTAGGCAGTTGGAATTATTTTTGGTTCATTTTTTCATAAACATGCAATAAGGTTTCAACCGCCATCCGTCCTTCTTCTCCCAGAGATAAACTGAACTGATTCACATATAAATCAATATGCTGGCGCATGACGGATTCCTGCATTTCCTGTGAATGGCGGATTACATAGTCAGACAGATCTGGATAGTAAGCTTCGGCAAAAGCGACACTGTCGCGAATCAGTCTGTCTACTTCATTTTTTTCTTCTGAAGTAAATTCTTTGCGCATAACGATTCCGCCCAGAGGAATCGGCGTTTTTGTTTTTTGTTCCCAGTATTCTCCCAGGTCCATTTGTTTTATCAGACCCTTCTGCATGTATGTAAAACGATTCTCATGAATGATGACTCCGCAGTCGACATCTCCATTTAAAACTGCAGATTCTATCTGGTTAAACACCATGAATTTTTTTCTCTTTGCATTCGGAAAAGCCAGACTGAATAAAAGATGTGCTGTAGTTTGTTCACCGGGAATGGCAATCGTGAGCTTATCAATATCCTTCAGTAATATATTATTTTTTGAAATCAAGAGGGGGCCGACGCCCATCCCCAATGCTCCGCCCGCATCCAGCAGTGAATAATTATTTTGCAACAGGGGCCATACACCATAACTGACTTTGCTGATATCGAGTTTTTTTTCCAATGCCCACCTGTTCAGCGTTTGTACGTCTTCCAGTATCACTTCAAATTCAAAATCACCAGTGTCGATTTTTCGATTCACCAGGGCATCGAAAATAAAAGTATCATTCGGACAGGGACTAAATCCTAAAGAGAGTTTCATCGGCATTTTCTAATTTTTGAAAAAGGAGAACCAACGCATTATGCAGGCTTTCCCTGGCTTCTCTAAATTTCC
>DATHNR010000158.1:0-3528 GCA_035485835.1 Puia sp. | reverse complement strand
AACCCATGGTGGGCATTGGAATCATTTTATCTGCAGACTTTTATTTCAAAATTTACCGATCCGTTTCAGCCCTTTGGGATTGGCCTGGATGAGCTGGATAATATTTCAATTGCTGACTTGTATAAAAAGCAGGGTGCTTCTGAAATGGCTCTTGATTATTTGGGCGGGAAGAATGTGTCAGCATTGTATAAAGTCTGGCGATTTGCTGTAATGGGCTTTAGGGGAAAACCATATTCAGAAGGAGAGGTATTTCGGTTAAAGGGAGGAAACCAGGAAATGACCAATGCATTTGCAAAAAGACTAGGTGGCCGTGTCAGATTGGGCTCTCCTGTTCTCGCTGTTACGCATTCTCCTCAATCAGTATCAGTAAAGTATAAGCAATATGGATATGAGGAAGAAAAGGAATTGACGGCGGATTTCCTGGTGAATGCCATTTCAATGCCCGTCTTTAAAAAAATACAAGTAAGCCCGGCACTTTCGCCTGAAAAACAATTTATCGTAGATAACCTTTCTTATACTTCTCATCCGCATTATATTTTCGAAGCGAGCTCTAAATTCTGGCTGGATGACGGATTGAAATCCATCAATCTGGAATTTGATGATCCTGATATTCAGGCTACATGGCAAACAGCCGATGAAGTGGATACTGAAAGGGTTCTGATTGTTGCGTACGGACCATCCGGTTTATCTCCACAAAGAGTTCTGGCTGCCTTCAGGAAACTATATCCCGGAAAAAAAGATACCATTGTACAGGCATTAACCAAGGACTGGTCGAAGGATGGATTTTCACCCACCTGTGAAATGATTCCTTTTCCGGTTGGCCAGTTGCATAAATTCTGGCCCCAGGTCTTAAAACCGGAAGGCAGAATTTATTTTGTTGGAACCTACGCCGATGATCTAAGCCGTGGCATGGAATCCTGTATTCGGTCTGCTATACGTGTTGCGGCAGAAATAAATTCAAATTGATTTTAATTTTATCCTGCTTAATTACAATGGATGTTGAAAGTTTTGTATACCGGAATTATTCTATCATTGGATTTCATTTACAGGATTTTTGCAGTGACTTATGCATCTGTGCCATTAGCAACAATACAAACACCCAATCACGCACCACATATTAAATTTATTGAACCTTTTGAAAAAACATTTCATAACTGGAATGAACAGGTGCACTATTCTGTTGAAATCTCAGATCAGGAAGACGGAGAATCCAAATTCCAGGAGATTCCCTCAGCCGAAGTTCTGGTAAAATTAAAATATGAAGAAAATCAGGCGAAAGCATCTATATATTTAAAGCAAAAAATAATTGCCGATTCTGTAGGTATTTACAGTATGTTGATATCTAATTGTTTTAATTGCCATGCTGTTAAAATGAAATTAGCCGGACCATCTTATCTGGATATTTCCAATCGGTATCAGAACACAAGGGAAAATCAGGACCTCCTAATAAATCATATTCATTATGGATCAAGAGGAATATGGGGGAACGAAGCCATGCCAACTCATCCTGAATTACAAGATTCTGTGGTCAGGAAAATGGTAAGATGGATTTTGAATTATTCTAAAGACCCGGGATTGAATTACGTTATCGGATTGCAGGGAACTTTACCATTAACCAAACCTGCGGTTACCACTCATCAGGGACTTTTCATTATTGAAGCTTTCTACACAGATCACGGCTCAGTTGATCAACATGAAAATAAACTTACCGGATCCGCCAGGATGATAATTCAAATGAAATAATTGCTGAAAGCAATCAGTATTTAATATCGACAGGAAATTTGCCTTCACCAAGACCAAGTTCTGCAGATGCTGCATTGCTGATCCGTATAATTAGCCCATTACTTTCTTTCATTTCCGGAAGCTGGCCTAATACTTTCGCGTAGATTGTTTTACCATTTAAACCCGATACACGAATAATGGATCCTACAGGTATACCATTCATTAAAGCGTAATATTTTCCGTCTGTCCATCCGCTGGTGCTTTTGAAAGTTCCGGCTACACCGCTGGCAGATTTTCCACTGCCAGCATAATCAATGCTAAAAAATCCCCCGTTACTATGGGTTATGGCATAGTTGTTTACTTTTTCATTTGCATTACTTACGGGGACAATGGTATTAGTTGCAGAAGTATTTGAAACTGTCGCAGACGTCGTCTTTGTTGGTTCCGTCCTATATAAGGGGGAAGAATTTTGGGGAGATGTTTTACCTGCAGATTGAGCCGGTTCATCTGAAGGTTTTATAGCTTTGTTTGCTAAATCGGTAGCAGGTTCATTTACTGCGGGATTTGATGATATTCCAATGGCCAGGGGTGAAAGATCTGTTTTTACTTTCAGAAATCCGATTATTAACGTCGTTCCTTGTTTTACATCGTCCCTTTTTATTTTATTCCATTTTTCGAGACTGGTAACCGGGACATCATTATAAATCGAGCTGATTTTGTACATCCATTCCTTATCTCCAACTACGTGGTAAATCGGAACCAGGGTTTCTCCACTGGCTTTTATTTGTTTTTGATCAAAATTATTTACCGTAAGTGGAATATTTAGTTGCGTTGCCACTTCCAGGGGTTTATCAAAACTCATGTTGTTAAAACTGGCTATTTCATGGGGACTAAGGTTAAATAAACGTCCGATACTATACCAGTTTTCTTTTGCAACAACCATATGAATAAGGTAGAATTTGCCGTTGGTACCTTCGATATTGAGCTGGATTTGTTGCGAATAACCGGCAAAAAAGAAAAAAACAAGGTAAATTATAAGGGCAATCCTGTTTTTCATATCAGGTATTTATGGATGAACGCAAAGATGCTTAATAATCTTGCAAATGAAATATTAAAATACTGGTTATTGCCTTATTCTCCATGACTTGGGATAATAGTTATTCATTCGTTTTTCAATCATTTTAACCCAGCCCATTCGCCTGCCCATATATCTTACAGCCTTCCAGCCTTTTCCGCCTGTGTTTGGTTCAAATGGTTCTCCACGTAAAAAACTCAGGGCATCTGGTTTTGATACATCAAGACACGACGAATCATACTTCAAAAAATTGGCCAAAGCCAGTTCATGATCCGGAATCAACTCATTTTCACCTGGCTTTCCTAATCGAATACCGGCTTTTTTCAAATAGAGGTTGTCTTTCAACGTTTCAAATTCATATATAATTGTATCCGGTAATGCGTGAATGGATTCTCCTACATATTGATAGCTAAGAGATTTTTTATCTATCCACACGTTTATTTGTTTTTCAATGGATGCAGGAACCCTTCCTGTGTTTCTGCTTTTCTTAGTTTTATGGGTAAGTTCAGTGCCTTGTTTTTTTTGAATAACCGATAGAAAAAACCCTTCTCCTAAAACTTTGTCCGGGTAGAACCTGTAGCCATAGGCAGCCGACTTTTCAGATTTTGTTTCTATGATATTCCATGAAGGATTAGGAGAAAGGCAAATCGAAATACAGGGGTATTGTTGAAAAATCATGTCAAGGATATCTTCATTCTCTTCTTTTGAATATGAACAGGTTGAATAAATTA
>DATHNR010000157.1:0-6218 GCA_035485835.1 Puia sp. | reverse complement strand
AAGGCGTAAGGCGTAAGGCGTAAGGCGTAAGGCGTAAGGCGTAAGGCGTAAGGCGTAAAGTATTTTTTGAATGGCAAATTTATAAAATGATTTTAAATATAATTCCCATACTCCCATACTCCCATACTCCCATACGCTCATGAAGATTATCCCTAATTTATTTACGCTCCTCAACTTGTTTTTCGGATGCATTGCCGTGATCTGTATTTTGCAGAACGGGATAACCGTAATATATTCTGCAGATGGAACACAGTATGCAGATTTTCCTGAACGCATATGGCTGGCGCCTTTATTTATTGGACTTGCTGCCATAATAGATTTTCTGGACGGATTCATTGCAAGGCTGTTAAAGCAGGCATCTCCGTTGGGTCGTGAACTGGATTCTCTGGCCGACGTTGTAAGTTTTGGGGTTGCGCCAGGATTGATTATATATCAATTTTTAAGATTAAGTTTTATGGGTCAGGATGACGGTGCGGACGTTTCGATGATCTGGCTGCTGCCCGCCCTCATTCTGCCGTGTGCAGCTGCATATCGCCTGGCTGTTTTCAACCTTGATACAACCCAGACGCGGAGTTTTAAAGGGGTCCCGGTGCCGGCGATCGGATTGATGGTCGCTTCTTTTCCGTTAATCTACTGGACAAGAAACAACAATTGGATATTGAATCTTCTTCTGAATAAATGGATATTATATGCGATCGTGATCTTCCTTTCGTTCCTGATGATTAGCCGTATACCTATGCTGTCCATGAAGTTTGGTGGAAAAAAAGATCCTCAGTTGCTTCCAAGGTTAATTTTGATCCTGCTTGCACTGATCTCTGTCTTTTTTTTACAATGGCTGGCCGTGCCGCTTATTTTCCTTTTTTACATTATCATATCTTTGCTCTTCAAAAACAGGATCGCATGAATTTTTCTGTACAGGTTAAAGTAATGCCTCTCAAAGAATTGCTGGACCCACAAGGAAAGGCGGTCATGGGCGGACTTCAGAATCTTGGTATTAAAACAGTGCAGGATGTTCGGATTGGTAAAACAATCCAGCTTCAGGTAGACGCAGCTTCATCAGATGAAGCAAAAAAAATCGCAGAAGAAGCGAGTAAGAAGCTGCTGGCTAATCCGGTCATGGAATATTATGAAATTACTCTAGTATGAAAGTGTGGTAGAACCACACTACCACACTACCACACTTCCACACTTCCACACTAATGTTGTATCTCGTACCATCACCCATTGGAAATTTACAGGACATAACATTTCGTGCACTTGAGGTACTCAAAAAAGCCGACCTCATACTTGCGGAAGACACAAGAAACTCGCTCAAACTGCTGAATCATTACAAGATCATTAAACCACTTACACCTTATCATCAGCATAATGAACATAAGGTATTAAGACATCTGGTGGATCAGTTATTGCAGGGCAAGGTGATGGCGCTATTGACAGATGCAGGAACACCGGGTGTTTCAGATCCTGCTTTTTTGTTAATCCGTGAATGCATTCTGGTGAATATCCGGGTGGAATGCCTGCCGGGTGCTACTGCTTTTGTACCGGCCCTTGTAAATAGCGGACTTCCAATGAACCGTTTTTGTTTTGAAGGGTTTCTGCCGATTAAAAAAGGCAGACAAACACTGTTAAAAAAATTATCGACAGAAGAAAGAACCATGGTTTTTTATGAATCTCCATTACGCCTGGTAAAAACACTTGAAGAATTCATAGGTTACTTCGGTTCGTCCAGGAAATGCACTGTAAGCCGCGAATTGAGTAAAATGTTTGAAGAAAATATTCGCGGAACTTTGGAAGAAGTCACTGCGCATTTCAGGGAAAAAGGAGTTAAAGGAGAAATCGTTTTGATTATTGAAGGCAAAGGATAATATTTGAAACCGGATTGACCAGTTTAAAAAAGACTATAAATGAATAACAAGTTTTTTACTTTTTACTTTTTCCTTTTGACTTTTTAATGAAGAAAAATATGCACTATTGTCATTTTAGAAAACCATTTCGCAGTATCATATTTGTACTGATCCTGCAAAGTTTTGTTTCCTTTGGATTCTCCCAGCCCGACCGCTGGCAACAGCATGTGAAATATGTCATGGATATTGATATGAATGTAGTTACCAATAAATTCACCGGTAAACAACAATTGGATTATACCAATCATTCTCCCGACACATTGAGAAAAGTTTTTTACCATCTGTATTGGAATGCGTTTCAACCTAACAGTATGATGGACAACCGCAGTCGGGAGTTGGGAAAAATCATGATCAATGACCAGCCTGATTGGGACATGCGGGTGCAGGACAGGATCCAGCATTTGAACCCGGACGAAATCGGGTATCAAAAAATTCTTTCTTTAAAAATGAACGGGGTCGTCCAGCCACTTCAGGTGGAAGAAACTATTCTGGAAGTAAACCTGACAAAACCGATTCTTCCCAATACAACGGTTCATTTCGAAATGGAATTCGAAGCACAGGTTCCACTTCAGATCCGGCGCAGCGGCCGCGATAATCCTGATACTAAAGTCCGGTATTCCATGAGTCAGTGGTATCCCAAGATTTGTGAATATGACTATGAAGGATGGCATGCAACTCCGTATATAGGGCGCGAATTTTATGGAGTCTGGGGAGATTTTGATGTAAATATCCATATTGATAAATCCTATATCCTGGGCGGCACGGGTTATTTGCAAAACCCCGAACAAATCGGATATGGCTATGAATCGAAAGGAGCTAAGGTGGCAAGGCCTCCTGGTGAAAAACTAAACTGGCATTTTTACGCACCCAGCGTGCACGATTTTGTGTGGGCCGCAGATCCTGAATTTATTCATGTAACAAAAAAAATACGCAATGACCTTACCCTTCATCTGCTGTATAAAAAAACAAACGAGCAGGAAAAGAAATGGCTGAACATACTGGATGTGGCTGAAAAAGCTCTTCCCTATATGGAACAGACTTATGGAGCTTATCCCTATAAACAATATTCCTTTATACATGGTGGTGACGGAGGCATGGAATATCCCATGGCTACTTTATTAAAGGATGCAGGAGGCTGGATGCATGAGTGGATGCATAGCTGGTACCAGGGCATGATGGGAACAAATGAACTCAAATATCCATGGATGGATGAGGGATTTACGCAATACGCGGCGGCCCGCAACTGGGGATTTCTGAATAAGGATACTTCGGCGGATCAGACATTTAAAAGGGAATACAACAATTATTTTTACCTGGCAAAAAGTACTTTCCAGGAACCAATGACCACTTATGCCGATTATTTTAGTACAAACGTTGGTTACGGATTAACGAGTTATTATAAGGGTACGGTTTTTATGGTGCAACTCGGATACATCGTAGGGGATCAGGTACTAAATAAGATTTTACTCGAATATTACCGCGAATGGCGTTTTAAACATCCGAACGCAGATGATTTTTTCCGCGTCGCTGAGAAAGTGAGTAACATGCAATTGGACTGGTATAAGGATTTCTGGATCAAGAGTATAAAAAAAGTGGACTATGGTATTGACAGTTTGTGGGAAGTAAACGGAAAAACCAGGATCAGACTTAGAATGCTCGGCCAGGTTCCAATGCCAATCGACGTCCTGCTTCAATATAAAGATGGCAGTAAAGAACTTGCTTATATCCCTCTTTATTCAATGTTTGGAATCAAACCGGAAGAAGATACAAAAATTCCACGGTTGGTATTTGAACCCTGGAAATGGACAAGCCCTTCGTATGAATTTGAAGTGAACCACAGGCTTACTGATTTAAGGCTTATTGAAATCGATGCCTCCCACCGGATGGCGGATGTGAACCGGAATAATAATAAGCTTGAACTGAAATGGTAGTCGGGATTTGTTTTCATGACCTTCTGAAATATTTATTAATAGCTTCAACACGGTTACCAACCTGCAGTTTTCCGTAAATATTGTACACGTGTTTACGCACCGTTTCGGAACTGATATAAAGATTTGACGCAATTTCTTTATATAGCAGTCCACGGGAAAGCAATTGCAGAATTTCGTTTTCACGATTTGATAAAACAGGCAGTGACTTTCCTTTTTTTGCATGAAGCGGATTCCATCCCCATCCGCCACTGTCATTCACCTGGAAAACACTCACTACTTTCCTTGCAATCAGTCCGCTCATAGGAGCGCCACCATCATACATTTCTTTTATCGATCGAATTAACTCCGCCGGAGAAGTTCTTTTCAGCATATATCCATTTGCACCCGCACATAATGCTTCGAATATTTTTTCGTCGTCATCAAAAACTGTACAGATCATAAACAGCATTTCAGGATGATCAGGTTTTATTTTACGTATACACTCAATTCCTGAACCATTATTCCCGAGGTTGATATCCATGAGAACTATGTCGGGTTTTATAAATGGTATTAGTACAATGGCTTCCTGCGCATCACTGTAACTTCCGGTCAGTTCAAATTCCTCTGCACCTGATATTATTTTTTCCAACGCAATGCGCATGGCCGGATTGTCGTCTACAATAGCAATTTTTATCATTGGTTTTTGGTTTATGGTGAATGGTAAATGGTTTTAGGCGAACCATAAACCATATCCCATTCTCTATCTACCATAAAAATATCGGAAGCCCAATGATTGGCATAAGTATAATCACCCTTTTTTTTGAAGAAAAAAAGGGTGATTATACACTGCGTTGATAGGGAACCTGAAGAATATATTTTTCCCTGAAAGATTCTTCGTGAAAGAGATCGTATATATCAAAAACCTTTGGCCTGGTACCGCTTTCAGAGATCTCTTCGGCGAGATCTCCGCCTTTGAGGCAGATAAGACCGCTGGCATCCGGCAGGGTCCCGGGATTTTCATTGGCTGAATGAATGTTTTGTGGTCTCAACAAGGGTCTGGACCATGCCCAGAGCGCTTTTAACGGAGCTACCGCCCTCGAAATAGCAATATCAAATTTTCTCCCTTTAATTTCTTCAGCCCGTGTTTGTTCTGTTCGGATATTGGTGAGCGAAAGAGCATCGGCCACAGCATCCACGACTTTTAGTTTTTTTGCAATACTGTCTACCAGCTGAAACTGGGAACCAGGAAAAAAAATAGCAAGCGGAATACCCGGGAACCCTCCGCCGGTGCCTATGTCAATCACCCGGGAGCCAGGAGGGAAATTAAAAACAGCAGCTATGCTCAGAGAATGAAGTACATGTTTTTCGTAAAGACTGCCGATATCTTTCCTGGAGATGACATTTATTTGCGCATTCCATTCCTGGTAAACTGCTTCCAGGGCTTTCAGCTGGCGAATTTGTTCAGATGTAAAATCTGAAAAATAACGGGTAATTACCTCCATTCCGCGCGTGGCTTCTTCCATAATGAAGGTGCAAAGATGATATAATATCCAATCATCCACAGGTCCAGCAGCCACCAGAAGGGGAAAAGATCCGCCTCGCCCAGTTTTTTCATACAACGGAAATAAACAATTCCCTGAATAAGAAAACGAAGAAGAAATACAGAAAGAGTCCATTGCCAGTGAAAATAAAAGAGACTCAGGATGAAGGCCGGATAGAATAAAATATGACTTGCAGAGTACATCGTAAGCAGAAATTTATGCCTTGGCTTATAATATTTTCCGGTCGTATAATGACGTGTTTTCTGTCGCACCCATTCCCGGAAAGTCTTTTTTGATTCTGACATCGTGAAAGAATCCGGATCAATTACAATCCTTGTATTTGCAGCCGTAGCTACTTTGTTGACAAACAAATCGTCATCACCGCCTGGCACATGGTTTATGGATGAGAAACCTTTGTTCCTCAGGAAGAGTTCTTTTTTATAAGAGAGATTTCTTCCAACGCCCATATAAGGCTGACCAGCCAGGGCATATGACAAATATTGCAGGGCTGAATGAAATGTTTCAAACCGGATAAGCTTATTCAGGATGCCGGGTTTTTTCGTATAAGGGCTATATCCCAGTACAATCTGTGTCCCGTCCTGATATCCATCCTGCATTTTTTCAACCCAAAATTCACTCACGGGAATACAATCGCTGTCTGTTAGCAGCATCACTTCATGTCTTGCTTCGCGAATGCCCATACTCAACGGGTATTTTTTACCCGGAATTCCTTTGGCTTCATATTCAAGGTTTACGATATGCAATCCTTTGAAGGTTTTTTTAAATTCCTCCAGCAGGTAACGTGTATCGTCCTGACTGTTGTGGTTGACAACGATTACTTCATGAGTGCTTGGATAAGTCTG
>DATHNR010000156.1:0-10107 GCA_035485835.1 Puia sp. | reverse complement strand
TAAAGATGCTGAAAAAGCCATGATCATTTTAAACCGGTTTTCAGAAGTACTTGAGTAAATTAATGAATAGTAACGTGCTTTATCTGCGGCTGATCTTTTTCTTTCATCTGATCTGCTACAATTTCATACATGCCTATGTATGGCCTGTTTTCTTCCTCTTCAGATTTCCAGATATTGTTTCCGTACTTGTCCCAATCAGGATCCATCCGTTTATCCTGAATTTTGGCAAAAAGACTGGTCTCCCAAAAATCAGGATTGAATTTAGTTGAACCCTCGGCAAAGAAATTCCAATCCTGAAGATTATTGAAGAACTCAAATCGTCCTTCTTCATTGTCATCTGGTTCGAAATAAGTAGTATTGGACTTTACGTAGTACCACTTATTTTTATATTTTACACCCTTTACAACATAAGCATATGTCTGCGGTATGGCATTCAAGAAGCCGGAGTCTTTAATACTTTTGCCGGAAATAATATTTACGCTCTCGTCCCTCAGATTTTTTGAGATTCCCCCGAAATCCTGTGGCTGAACTTTTTCTAAAAAAAATCCGACGAACTTAGATTGATCTTCACTGACCATTAACTGATAAAGATTTTTCAAATTAATATTGGAGTCTTTGGGAGTAATAACGGTGGAAATGAAATATATGTCAAAGGCTTTCTTATAATAGTCATTCATCAATACACCTGCCCTTTCAATTGCCAGTTTTCTTTCGTTCTGTAAAGTTGGGCTATTTAAAGAAATCTCCCGAATGATATCGTCCAGTGAGGAAGACAGCGCATTATTTATCGTGCAATTAAAAGTTCCATTTTCGCATCCAAACTCAAAGCCCTGATTTAATGAATTTCCGACATAAATGCTGTCAATTATAAACCTGTTAGAAATCTGATCATACAATTGAACCCTGATTCTTGAATAGTTTTCTCCATCCTGTTTATAAAATTCAACGCCTGGAAAATTGAGTACGTACTGCATTTGTGTCCGAGCAGCTATGCCATGTAAATCCTGCAATGAACCGTCGGATTTCCCGGAGTCCAGAAGGATTAAAAGGTTCGGAAACTTTTCATAAAATCTGTAGAGTAGATAATTCTGGCTTAAAAAACTGATTTGGGAACCGTAATCCATTGACTTTCCAAAATGATAGGAACGCTCAGCCATAAGCTTCATATTGGCCGGCTGTTTTTGGAATTCAGCTGAATTCAGTTGCTTTTCCTGGTCCGATGATTTACCATACTGCTTTTCCATTTTTTTCCCGAAACTTGCGATCTCAATGTTCATTGATTTTTCATATTTGACATTTGATGGAGCAAGAATCAGTATTTGCGGTTCGTAACTTTTTTGAGAAAATGCATGGAGAAAGGTGAGGGCCAGGATGATTAATGATACTGTTTGTTTCATCGGGGTCAAATATAGATCAATTGTATCGGCATCGGAATAAGAGAAAACCCTTAGTTGCAAGTCGCCTGAAAATATCTACATTTAGATTTATGAAGAAAAGATTTGTTTGGTCCATAGTTTGCTTTTTCAGCCTGGGTTATTGTAATGCGCAAAAAGGTGACTCTCTTAAACTACATTTCATATTATTCGATAGTTCTATGGTGGTGATCAATGGCCAGACCAGGCTGCGTATTAATTCGCTCGAACAACTTGGAATATACCTGGATCACAGCCCCATTCCATTTGATAAGACGGACGCTATCATTGCGACTTCTCAAATGACAGATATGCGTTATTATGATCCTTTAAAGAATTTCCTCCAGCGATACAGATTCCACGCTGTTATTTCTCATGCCATGATACTCCAGGCACCGGGACCTGCTAAATAATCATTTTATTTCAGTCGAATTTTAGCATAGCAGCGGGGAAGAATCCGAACTCAACCCATTAATTTTCACTTAGAGAAGCAGAAAGCTTTATTATACTGTTAGATTTTATCTAAGAACGGTATTATTACATCTGATAGCACCGGCGACATAAAAAGAGTATAATGTGTTTCACCCGGGATGATAGCCTAGGTATATCTCTTCCGATTCAGAATTTATCTAAGTGTTTACACTTAGTGGCAGATGAAAATGGAATTATTTTCTGTAGTTAGAACGCACATGATTGATTTTGTGAACTTTTTTTTTCATCTTGAGCTGGTTTTACACTTGTTCTTACATGAAAATAACCCCGGCCGTCGTTGCCCTGATATTATCCCTTTTCAGCTTTAAAAAAGTTTCTGCACAGGATACTCTTTATTGGTCATCCGGTTACAAATTAACATCAAAAGATTTTCTCGCAAAACCGGATACAACTGCATCTTATCCTTCCATATCGACTTGTGGAATTAAATATATTGGACATGCACACAAAAACGCTGTTCAGACGGAAGCATATGGAATCATGATACGACATAAGTCATGGGCTGTAATTTCTGAAGATGATAGTCTCTGGTTGATCCATGAGCGTGTGAATTTTGATATTGCGGAACTCTTCGCGAGAAAATTAAGAAAAACTTTTTCCGAATATAACTACAGAAATAGTACGGTGCAACAGGACCTGGATAGTCTGTATGATATCAATCACCAGGAATTGAATAAGATGCACGAGTCTTATGAAAAAGAAACACGTCATGGTACTGAAAACTCTGAACAAACGATCTGGAATGATAAAATAAAATTGGAATTGAAAAAATTAGAGAAATATGCCATTAACTGATCTTTCCAAGGGGAAACTGAACTTCCCTACCCCTCCCTGTTATTCACTTTAATTTCTCCGCCGTGTGACTTCATAATTGGACTTCATCAAAATTACCATTGATCATCTTTCAATTGGAAATAATTCAAGTTTAAAAATGACTAATTCAGAATCTATTTAGTCCACTTACTCATATTGTGGTTGGAGAATGGCCCGTTGCAAGGATACTTTTGGCGAAGATTTATTCTTGCCAGTACAATTGTATCCGGATCAGTTGTATTGTCAACTTAAACATTTATCAAAAGAATATTTTTTTCAAAACTTATTAAAAAACAGAAATATGTTACAAAGATTAAAATTCGAGAGTCTGCGCTATTGGGGCTCTGTGGTTAAAATAATGGCTGGCGCAGAACTCGCCATGATCGGTTTTGCAAATGCGCAACCCAGCTTAACAAAACAGGAAACTAGTTATTCAAATAATTCATTCAGTGATATCAAACAGATTAATGCCGGTCTCCTGAATGTCGGGTATGTTGAAGAAGGTCCGGCAAATGGCACCGCAGTAATTCTTCTACACGGCTGGCCCTATGATATTCACAGTTATGTCGATGTCGCCCCGTTATTAGCATCGAAGGGTTATCATGTAATCGTACCTTATCTGCGAGGCTATGGCACCACGCGCTTTCTATCAGATGAAACGATGCGGAACGCCCAACAGTCGGCCGTTGGCCTCGACATCATCAATTTAATGGATGCACTTAAAATACAAAAAGCAATCATCGCCGGCTTTGACTGGGGCGCGCGAACAGCGGATGTCATGGCAGTACTCTGGCCTGAACGATGCAAAGGCATCGTCTCTGTCGGAGGTTATCTGATCAGCAGTCCGGCTGGCAACCAGGAGGCCTGGCCACCTGAACCTGCGTTCCTGTTTTGGTATCAATACTATTTCGCCACCCCGGTCGGAAAGGCCGGCTATGCGAAATACCTCGACCAATTCAATAAGTTCATCTGGCACCAGGCTTCACCAAAGTGGAATTTCAATGATGCTACATACGAACAAACAGCAGCATCCTTCAACAACCCCGACCATGTAGACATCGTGATACACGATTATCGCTGGCGGCTTGGTCTGGCAGACGGCGAACGGAAATATGACGACCTGGAAAAGCAGCTGGCTGCACTTCCTCCCATCACCGTACCCACGATCACCATGGAAGGCGATGCCAACGGTGCAATCCACGCGCCCAGTACGGCATATCGCAATAAGTTTTCGGGTAAATATGAATACCGGCTCATCACGGGCGGCGTAGGGCACAACCTGCCACAGGAAGCTCCGAATGATTTTGCTAAAGCCATCATCGATGTGGATGGATTTTCCAAATGAAGTATATCCAATACAAAAATGCTCGATTAAAATTCTAATAAAACATTATAAAAAATCAGGTATGAACACAACTTATTCAAATCCGAATGATGGGGATGATATTTTAGTAAAGCCATACTCCGGTTTAGGCAGCCAGCAAAAACATGTATCAACAAAAGGCATGGAACTTTTGCAGGACCCAAACACAAATAAAGGGACGGCATTTTCAGCGGAGGAAAGAAAAAAATTACATCTTAAAGGACTCCTGCCACCGGTTATAGAAGGGCTGGATCAGCAATTAAAACGGGTGATGAAACACCTTAGTTTAAAGCCCAATGATCTGGAAAGATATATTTATATGATCGGACTGCTGGATAGGAATGAAACACTATTTTTTAAAGTGCTGATGTCGGACCCTGCTCGTTTCATACCGATCATGTATGATCCGACAGTCGGAGAAGCCTGCATTCAATTCAGCGATATCTACAGAAGGAACGGCGGGATGTACATCACGATCAATGACCGGGGGCAGGTAAAAGAAATTTTACGCAACTGGCCTGAAAAGGATATAAGATTTATTTGTGTGAGCACAGGAGGTCGTATTCTCGGCCTTGGTGATCTCGGAGCAAACGGAATGGGAATACCGCTCGGAAAATTACAACTGTACACGGCCTGCGCCGCAGTACCACCCGGCAAGCTTCTTCCTCTATTACTGGATTGTGGCACCGATAATCAAAAACTACTCGACGATCCCTTATATATTGGTCTCCGCCAAAAACGTCCTTCCATTGATGAACTCGATGCATTCGTTCAGGAATTTGTGGATGCTGTCCAGGATGTTTTCCCTGCATGCTGCATACATTTTGAGGACTGGAGAGGTATTGATGCAATCCGCCTGCTCGCCCGTTATAAAAATAAAGTATGCTGTTACAATGATGATATCCAGGGAACAGCCGGCGTTGCGGTCGCAGGACTGATCGGTGCCATGCGCATCAACAACGGAGTTTTCAAAAATCAGCGGGTACTGATGTTCGGAGCCGGGTCTGCAGGAATCGGGATCGCAAATATGATCGAATCGGCCATGAAGTTTGATGGGTTGAGTGAAATGCAGGCCAGGGATCAGATATTCATGTTCGATGTAAATGGTTTGCTGGTGCAGGATCGTACAGATCTTTCCCCTGATCAACTGGTCTATGCGCATAAATTATCGCCGACAAAAAATTTAGTGGAAGCCATTCGCGCTATTAAGCCAACCATCCTAATCGGTGTGAGCACGGTAGGTAAAGCATTTACTAAGGAAGTAGTTGAAACCATGAGCGAATTAAACAAACGCCCCATCATTTTCGCACTTTCGAATCCAACAGATCATGCAGAATGTTCTGCACAGGAAGCTTATGAGTGGTCAAAGGGTCAGGCCATTTATGCAGCAGGCGTACCATTCGATGAAGTAAGAATCGGTGATAAAACTTTTGTACCGGGACAGGCAAATAATTTTTACTTGTTCCCGGGTGTAAGTCTCGGTATTTACGCTGCAAGTCCCAGGCTGGTTACAGATGAATTGTGGATAGAGGCAGCGAAAACACTTGCGGGCCTCGTGACTGCAGAGCAACGGAACAAGGGAATGGTATTCCCTCCGCAAAGTGATATTCTGAATATTTCAACAAAAGTTGCTGAACGCGTTTCTGAGGTTGTTTTTGAAAAAGGTCTCGCGTCTAATGACGGCCCATCTAGTATTCCTTCTTCGGATTTGATTTTGAGTGTACAATATAAACCAGTATATCAGTCTCCTGTTTAAAATTAATTAAGATGAATACGCAAGTTAAAACCAGGGAAACTTTTACCAGTGGCACCATCGGGTCCACTGGTAAGATTCCCTTTATTCCCATTGGAACAAATGAAACGGGGATACGCCAGGAATCCGATTCCATGGGAACGATTGGTGTTCCGGCAGAACATTACTGGGGTGCTCAGACCCAGCGCAGCCTGATTCATTTTTCCATTGGCAACGACCGGATGCCGAAGGAAGTTTATCATGCCTATGGTTATGAAAAAAAAGCTGCGGCTCTTGTGAATGAATCGGAAGGCCGGTTGCCTCATGAAATTGCCGGAGCAATAGTTAGAGCAGCCGACGAAGTGATCAATAAAAAACTGGACAGCGAATTTCCTTTATATGTCTGGCAAACTGGTTCGGGCACCCAGTCCAATATGAATGTAAATGAAGTTATTTCCAACCGTGCCATTCAGCTGCTCGGTGGTAAATTAGGAAGCAAGAAGCCTGTGCATCCCAATGACCATGTGAATATGGGACAATCCTCCAATGACAGCTTTCCCACAGCCATGCATATCGCTGCCATCTTTGAACTGGATGATCATTTGATACCTGCCTTAAAAAATTTGCAACAGGTGATCCTTGCAAAATCAACTGAGTGGAAAAATATTATTAAGATCGGCAGAACACAT
Source organism: Puia sp. (assembly GCA_035485835.1). GTDB lineage: Bacteria > Bacteroidota > Bacteroidia > Chitinophagales > Chitinophagaceae > Puia. The sequence goes on along the minus strand of DATHNR010000156.1, from coordinate 3,606 downwards.
TTGGAAGATGCCGTGCCATTGACTGTCGGACAGGAATGGTCGGGTTATGCAACACAAATGGAAGATGCACTGGAAAGAGTAAAAAACTGCAGATTGGAATTATACAAACTTGCAGCCGGCGGAACTGCCGTGGGCACAGGTTTGAATGCACCTCCGGGATTTGGAGAAAAGATAGCCGCTAAAATAAGTGAACTGACAGGAAAACCATTTATTTCAGCGCCCAATAAATTTGCCGCACAGGGTTCACTTGACGGGATAACCGCAGCCATGGCCGCTTTGAGAGGGGTCGCCGTGAGTCTGATGAAAATTGCCAATGATATGCGATGGCTTTCTTCGGGACCCCGGTGCGGACTCAGTGAATTGATATTGCCCGCCAATGAACCTGGCTCCAGCATCATGCCGGGAAAAGTAAATCCGACGCAATGCGAGGCGATCGTTATGATATGCATTCAGGTGATTGGAGAAGATAATGCCGTTGCTTTTGCCGGAAGCCAGGGTAATTTTGAATTGAACGCCATGCGTCCGATTATCATCAATAATTTCCTGCACTCAGCGAGAATATTGGCTGATGGCTGTGATAAATTCAGGACATTTTCAGTGGAAGGCACAAAATTAAACCGGCCGCAGATCGATGCCTATATAAACAAATCCCTGATGCTGGTTACTGCACTGAGTCCTGTGATCGGTTATGATAAAGCATCCGCAATCGCCCATCACGCGCTGGATAATAACCTGACACTTAAAGAAGCTGCCCTGGCCAGTGGGTTCATTGATGGTAAAAAATTTGACGAAATAGTTGATCCGCGTAAAATGATAGGTATCCTTTAGGCATTTACCTGTTATCGAGCCAGTGTAAAAAACTGGTTGCTTTTTCCTTTGGAACAAGCAGTTTTATTTTAGTGGGAACAGTAAGATTCACCAGCAGCTTGCGTGCAAAGTAATGCTCCACTTCTTTTACCGCATCGAAATTGATCAGGTACTGCCTGTTTAATCTGTAAAATTGCTTTTCTGTCAGAAGGTTTTGGATTTGTTCCATGGAATGATTCACCATAAATTCCTGCTTGTCAAAACTCATAATGACAGATGACGCATAATTGACATAGAAAAAAGCTATATTTTCCGTGAGCACATTGAAATATTTATTGTTTTTTAATACAAGGAAACTCTTTTTTCCTGAGGTCATTACAAGTTTCTTTAAAAGATCATCCAGGACAGGTAAACTGCTGTGTTGAAAAAAACTTTTAAGTTCATCTGTTTTGTTAAACATAGTAACGATTTCACCGGCTCTCAACGGTTCCGTTGTGTAGTTGCCTGTAGTCTTGTTGTTTATTTTTGATTGCGTACCCATTTTTTTGTTTTTAAAAAATTTGATATTAATGTTTATTCAATCCCTGCAGCCAGGAAAGAATATACTCAGCCTCTTCCTTCCATGCCGGATAATCGAAAACTAAATGATTGAAACCTTTAAATTCCCTGTACCCGGTAATGGAATCCGGCCTTGTATATTTTTTAAAGGAGTCATAGTTAACAGATGCCGGAACCATTCGGTCATCACTTCCTGAAGTAAACAAAATAGGTGCATGCGGAATTTTTAATTTTATTTTCAATACACCATTAATTGCATCTCTGATAATCATTTTTGATTCGGGAACCGCATACTTGTAATACATTTCTTTTTGCATTTCACAGGTCATTCCATAGGCTATAGTATGTTTCCATTTTTTAAAAGATATCAGGTAAGTTTTTTGAACAGAAGTAAAAAAACCCATGGTTTCCCAGCATGACTTTAGAAAAGAAAATTCTGATATGCTAAAGCCCGCAGGGGGAAACGAATGAATTACCACCGCCGCGGTGGCGAGCCCGCGGTGTAATAATAACTGTGCCACCAGTCCTCCCAAAGAATGACCAATAAGGATCGGTTTTTCGGTTTGAGTACGTGTGATATCTGCAAAATAATCTATCAGGTCGCACAATCTGTTTGATGCGATGGCCATATCCGGATGCCTGTTACGCAATTCTTCGGGCGAAGCATCCTTATGTGGCCATGATGGCGCTACACATCTATAGCCTTTACTTTCAAAAAACAGTTTCCATTCGTTCCAACAATTATTACCAATAAATGAACCGGTTATAAATACAATTGGCTGGCGAAAAATTTCCATTCTGTTATTTTGTTATGATAACATGCCAAATAAGTGCCATTTGAGTAAGACATTATCAATCAGTAGATTATTATTTTCTAACTAAAATATTACCACTTCATATCGTGGCGTTAACAAATCTGCAACGAAATAAAGCGGTATTTTCAGCTGCTTACGTTTAACCGACTAAATATTTATGCTAAAAAAAATACTATCCCCGCTGGTGTTTTTTTTGGCAATTTGCGGTTCATTTAAAGGACTGGCACAATCTTATTCCACTCCTTCGGCAATTACTTCAACTTCATACCATCCGGCATCACAGGACAAAATTGCCTGGCAGTGTTTGCTTTTGCAGCTTAGTTCAACTTACTATACTGTTGCAAAAGAAGGCCAGGTAGATTTGGACAGTAGTCTCCTGTATACCAGTCATTCATTGGGTTTGAGCCGTCTTCCCCTGGCTGCAGAAGGCATGGATGATACGGTGATTTGGGCTCAATCAAAATGGTTTGATAACAGAGACCCCGGGAAGGGCATTCAGTTACTTTCGCATTCAAATGATAAACGACATCTCGAATTATTGGTATTGTTGGGCGCGTACTATGCTTTTCAGCCGGACAGCTATCATCATTATAGGGACAGTGTGGAATATTTTCTTTCGCGGGCGATCGGTGAGAGTAAAAACCTGCATGAAATTGAATTGGGAAGGCAGGCCCGGTGCCTGCTGGGGAAAATGTATGTGCAGGGCATCGATATGGCAAATGGCGATTCTATTTTTAATTCTTTAATCGGCGAATGTAAATTCGAAGGTGACAAAGAGATGGAAGCAAGAGCATTATTTTACCGGGGTATATATACCGCCTATACGCCTGCAAATACACAAAGCAGGATAATTTATCTGCAAAAAGCGGATAGTATTTATCATGATCTTAAAAATCCGGAAGCCGAGATCAATTGCCTTACCGATATGGGCTATTTGTATTTCGCGGCATTTCGTGTAAATGATGCTTTTGATGTTTTCTCAAAAGCATTTCAATTGGAAGAATCGATCTCTTATCCTTATACCCATTATAATACCGAGGCCCTTGCTCTCGCAACGGAGGCAGAAAATAAGTTTGGCGAACCATTGAGATTTACACTCGAAACCATAAAAACAGCGGAGGCCACCCGTGACAGTATTGGATGGGGTTATTTTTACAGTCGCCTGGGGCTGCTCTATCAGACGGAGGGAGGCAGAGAAGAAGAAAGCATGTTATGGATGCAAAAAGCATTGGATCGATTTATTATTACCGGTGATGCATCCATTAATTTGAATTTGAATAACATGCTGGACCTTATGATTTATAATGGCCATGCTGACCAGACGCTTGCCCTGGTTCAGGGTATATCTAAAAAAATCCCGCCCCGGAACTCCCAGGATCAGTTATTTTATAATCTTGCTCTTTCGATCAGCTACAGGGGAATTGGG
>DATHNR010000155.1:0-7714 GCA_035485835.1 Puia sp. | reverse complement strand
AAACTGGGAAGGCATACGCAAAGCGAATCATTTCGCTGCCCGCGCAATGCAGCTGCCAATCTACAGTGATATGAGATTCAGATCAGACGGCGTAAGTGAAGATTGTCTTTACCTGAATATCTGGACACCAGCAAAAACGGGAAAAGAAGAACTTCCGGTGCTCGTTTATTTTTATGGCGGAGGTTTTGTTGCAGGTGACGGATCGGAATTGCGTTATGATGGTGAAAGTATGGCACGGAGAGGGATTGTGGCGGTGACCGTTAACTACAGACTGGGGGTATTTGGATTCATGGCACATCCGGAGCTCAGTAAAGAATCTCCTCATCACGCATCCGGAAATTACGGGCTTCTTGACCAGACAGAAGCCCTGCGCTGGGTTCACAAAAACATAGAAGCTTTTGGCGGCAACCCCGATAATATTACTATTGCAGGAGAATCAGCCGGCTCTTTTTCGGTGAGTGCACAGGTCATTTCGCCATTGCCCAGAAATTTATTTTCTGCCGCGATTGGGGAAAGTGGTTCTCTCCTGAATTTCAAGCCAACAACGTCACTGGCAGATGCTGAAAAAACAGGTCTCCAGTTTAGTGCAAATCTGGGAGCGCATTCATTAAATGAATTGCGTGCCATGACAGCAGAACAAATTTTACAGGCAACCGCAAAGCCCGGGTCTCCTCATTTTTCAGTAGATGTGGATGGATATTTTTTACCCGAATCTCCCATCGATTTGTATAAAGCAGGAAAAATTGCAAAGGTTCCGCTGCTCGTAGGATGGAATTCAGGAGAAGGCGGATGGCAGTCTATTTTAGAAAATGCAGAGCCGACAAAAGAAAATTATATAAAGGCAGTTCAGAAATTATATCCCGGCGAATCTGATGAAATATTGAAATTATATGCAGTGCAGGCAGATTCAGATGTTGAGTCCATTGCATCAGCTTTGAGTGGTGATCGTTTTATAGCATTCAGTACATGGAGATGGGCAGACTTGCATTCAAAAACAAATAGCCCTGTATATAGATATTATTTTACGAAACCCAGGCCGGCCCTTCGTTCTGATATTAATAATCCAAATGCAAAGCCGGATGATTCAGATAAAAAGCCCGGTACTTTTAACGGCGCATCCCATTCTGCAGAAATAGAATATGCGTTGGGTAATCTGCCGACAAACCGTGTTTATGACTGGCAGCCGGATGATTTTCTGGTTTCGTCCATCATGCAGGATTATTTTCTGAATTTTATTAAAACTAAAAATCCAAATGGTACAGGCCTTCCATATTGGCCGTTATACCAGTCCTGGCAGAAAGATCCGATTCTGTATATCGGTATTGAAACACGACGTCAACCAGAGAAAAACAGGGACAGGTATCTGTACTTTGAAAAGAAAGTTGATAAACAATAAAGACCTTTATTCAATTTTTAATTTGACATCTCCGTCCTGGGGATGACCAGTGCAGGTGAGTGTGAGACCAAGGGAAAGTTCTTTATCTGTCAGCACTTCATTATTAGATAACCATACTTTTCCTTTTATACAAATGGCAACGCAGCTACCACATTTTCCTGTTTCACAACTATAAGGCAGATTCAGTTTTATTTTTTTAGCAGCCTGGAGTATGCTGTCAGGATATTTTACCGGAAAACTAAACATGCTTCCTTTGAGATCCAGTTCAACACGATAGCTGTTTTTGTCGGAAGGCAAGCGGCCGGTAAGCTTTTTATTTCCCGGATTGAAATCCTCTTTTTTAATCTGATCAATACTGAATCCTTCCTCCACCAGGTGAAAAATAATCATGCGCATATAGGATTCAGGCCCGCACGTATAAAACAGCGTTTTCTCCCGGTTGAAATATTTTATTTTTAAAAATTCCAGCAGGAGATCGCGATTTAAACGAGCCTTCCTGAGATCTGATTCCGAGCTAAAAAGATAATCAATATGTAATTGGTCAGGATGGCGCAATTTCAGATGCTGAAGTTCCTGATAAAATGCCGTGGTTTCAATGGATTGGTTACTGTAAATCAGGTAAACTGAAATATCCGGATAAAGGTGGATTACAGTTTTTATAAGTGATAGAATGGGCGCAATACCGGAACCAGCCGCAAAAAAGAAAATGCTGTTATAGAATTTTATATTATCGGGAAGACGAAAAAACCCCGCGGCTCCTGTTGTTAAGAGAGAATCACCGATCCGGATCCTGTCGACCAGTTTTCTGGAAAAAACACCATTGTCGATTCTTTTAACGGCAATGGACAACGGTTCCTTTAAGGCAGGAGAAGAGATGATGGAATATGACCGGCGGATTTCCCGTGATCCACTATTGTCTACGAGTGTAATGAACTGGCCTGCCTGATATTGCAGACCATGACCTTCCGCAAAACTAAAAGTTTTGAATCCTTTTATTTCTTCCCGGATATTTTCAATAATCAGGCGAATAAAGGGGGAACCTGAGGTTGAAAAATTTGTATTCACATGCAGAACAATATTTTATATTCCATGCTAAGATAAGGAACACATTATTCTCTCTATCTGTATAAAAACTTTGCCATTGTAAGTCTGGTGTACTTTTGATGTTACCGGACAGGTGCTATTATAAATACTAATAAATGAAAATGAAAAGCCCGAAGATCTGGCCCTGGATGTTCAAAAAGGAAATCATAATCCTTTATTATGGTTTGAGAGATAAACGCACGTCAGCAATCGCCGGCTTACCGGTTATTGTATCTGTTATTTATCTTCTTAGCCCAATAGATTTGATTCCCGATTTTATTCCATTCTTTGGTTACCTGGATGATATTGTAGTGGTATCGTTGCTGTTGAATCTTTCGATAAAACTCCTGCCTGGCGAAGTGCGGGAAGAGAGCCTGTTAAAAGCTTCCAAACATCAGAAGAAACTTAAATTGATATTTTTCCTGATCGTTATATTTTTAATATCCTTACTCGCGGGCTTATTCTTCTTAACAAGATACCTTATAAACAAATAATTCAATTTCCCGATTTTCGGGGAATATTTTATGGAAAAGCTACAGGCGGAATTTTTTCTTTAAATTCATAGCTCAACATCAACGATGCCATGCAAAATACTTATGATGCCATTGTAGTCGGTTCTGGTATCAGTGGGGGATGGGCAGCAAAAGAATTATGTGAGAAAGGGTTAAAAACACTTGTTCTGGAAAGAGGCAGGAATGTAGAGCATATCAAAGATTATCCTACTGCGACTCTTGCACCATGGCAACTTGACCACCGGGGATCAGTAACCGAAGAGATGCGAAGGGATCAGCATATACAGATTCGTGGTTTTTGCAATGAAACCAATAATCATTTTTTCGTAAACGACCTGGAGCATCCTTATACGCAGGTAAAGCCTTTCGACTGGATAAGAGGTTATCATGTGGGTGGGAGAAGTTTGATGTGGGGCAGGCAATGTTATCGCTGGAGTGACCTGGATTTCGAAGCAAACAGTAAAGACGGTCATGGTGTAGACTGGCCCATCCGATATAAAGATATTTCTCCCTGGTACAGTTACGTTGAAAAATTCGTTGGGATTAGTGGTTCGAAAGAAGGATTACCACAATTGCCGGACAGTGAATTTCTTCCACCGATGGAAATGAATTGTCTCGAGAAACATATAACCGAAAGCATTCAGGATAAATTTTCAGATGGCCGCAGAATGATCATCGGCCGGGTAGCCAACCTGAGCAGGGGATTGAACGGCCGCGGACCATGCCAGTACCGGAACATGTGCGACCGTGGTTGTCCTTTTACCGGATATTTCAGCAGTAACGGAGTAACACTTCCTGCAGCAAAAGCCACCGGTAATCTCACGCTGAGACCATTTTCCATCGTCGTAAATGTGATATATGATAAAGACAAGAAAAGAGCCAGAGGCATTCGTATAATCGATGCCAATACCATGCAGACGGAAGAATATTTTGCAAAGATTATTTTTCTGAATGCATCAACGATAGGCACTACCGCCATCCTGTTGAATTCTGTTTCGGATGCGCATCCTGACGGACTTGGTAACAACAGTGGCCAACTGGGCCGCAACCTGATGGATCATCATTATCATGTGGGTGCCAGCGGAACATATGATGGATTTCAGGACAGTTATTTTTTTGGAAGAAGGGCTAATGGCATTTATATACCACGGTTTCGTAATATCAATGAGAAAACCAGGCAGAAGGATTATGTGCGTGGTTTTGGATACCAGGGTGGCGCCTACCGGGGAAGGGTAAGCGAACTGGAAGGCATCGGTGAATCACTGAAAGCCAAACTTACTGAAGCGGGCGAATGGTCCATGTGGCTGGGTGGCTGGGGTGAGCATCTGCCACATCCTGATAACCGGGTAAAATTAAGCAGGGATAAAAAAGATAAATGGGGGCTTCCCCTGATGGATTTTGATTGTATCTGGAGAGAAAACGAAATGGCCATGCGGACAGATATGATGAATAGTGCCGCAGAGATGCTGGAAAAATCAGGAATAAAAAATATCAATACGTTTAATGATCCTGAAGCTAATCCGGGACTTTGTATTCACGAAATGGGTACAGCACGTATGGGGCGCGACCCGAAGACTTCGGTGCTGAATGGAAATAACCAGGTATGGGAAGCTTCAAATCTTTTTGTAACCGACGGGGCATGTATGAGTTCCAGTGCAAACCAGATTCCTTCATTAACCTATATGGCATTAACGGCGAGAGCGGTTGATTTTGGAGTGAAAGAGTTGAAAAGAGGAAATATCTAAGTAAGTATGGGAGTATGGGAGTATGGGAGTGAAACTGATCGACTTTCAAACTTTATTAGCTATTAAGATTCGTTTAGCGTTTGGCCTTAAGCGTTAAGCCTTACGCTTTATGCCTTAAGCCTCAAGCTTTTTTCTTTTAGCATCTGAAACAGATTTTACGATTGTCTTCGATTCCATGATCTGTTTGGGATCTTTCACTTTTAGCATTGAATTTGTGAAAGCTTCTTTGAGAAGTTTTGATATATAGGTTTTAGGAAATTCATTCTTATCTTTTACAAGGATGTAACGATATTGATTTCCATTCCCCAGTAATTTTTTTTCAGGATCTGCAATCTGACTGCCCCAATAAAATCCGAAATGTATATTCAAACTGGATCGGCCAACGGCTATAGAACAAAATGTATGTCCCTGCCTGTCTGTCGGCGACCAGCCAAACGCCAGTGCATTATAATTATCATAAATGAGTTCATTCGTTTTCGGATAAAGCGTCCAAACAAAATCCCTTAGCCATAAAACCGTTTCCTTTATTTCTGAAGGAAAGGGTTTTAAGAACTTCAACAAAGCAGTTGTATCTTCTTTTGGCATGTTGATGTAAAATGTATTTCATTCTAAATTTAAATAAAAAATTTGGGTTCAATCCATCATCCATCATCCGTTCCCGCACTTGCGGGATCATCCGTCATCGGTTAAGGGTGTTACACATCAATCGTTTTCCATTTCCCTTTCCTGAAATAATACGAAGCCACAAGAGCAATGAGTGTTTCGGCAACAGGGATGGCGATAAATGCGCTGGTTTCTTTCAAATGGAAACCAAAAGCCAGGAGATAGGCCAGCGGGATCTGAAAAATCCAGAAACCGATGAAGTTAATCCATGTTGGCGTTTTTGTATCTCCTGCACCATTGAGAGCCTGTATCATGACCATGCCAATACCATAAAAGAGAAATCCTGAACCGACCCATCTTAATGCAAGCGAACCCACTTTTATTACGGCTTCGTCTTTTGTATAAATTCTTAAAATAGAATCCGACAAAAGCAGAAATATCAACATAACGGTTCCCATAAAAAATACGCTGTATTTAGCTGTGAGGTAAACACTTTTCTCTGCACGGGAAGGATTTTTAGCACCGAGATTTTGTCCGACCAGGGTTGCCGCTGCGTTACTGAGTCCCCATGCGGGAAGAATAAAAAAAACAATATTCCTCATAGCAATCTGGTAACCCGCAGAAGCCACTGTCCCTCCGGTTTCTGCTACCAGGCGGGCGAGGAAAATCCAGCTTCCGCTACCGATAAGAAATTGAAGGGTCGCAGGCCATCCTAAAGTAACGATGGATTTCAGTAATTGCGGATCATAATTAAAATGGACAGCCCGCAACCTGATGATTCCTTTTCCTTTGAATAAATGATAACACTGATAGAGCACGCCACCTGTTCTTCCGATAACGGTAGCAATTGCAGCTCCCTTTAACCCCATGAAGTGGATAAAGACGGGGCATAAAATAATATTCAGGATACTCGCCAGCCATAGACTCTTCATCGCCATGGCAGCATCACCGGCGCCGCGAAAGATTCCATTGATAAGAAAAAGCAACATGATCACGAGGCTGCTTCCAAACATAATTCGGGTGAAAATGGCGCCTTCTTTCACTACTAGGGCATCTGCACCCATCAGGGTTAAAATATTTTCAGCGAATATTACACCCAGAATACTCACGAATGCAGTTGCGATAATAGCAACAATAAGTGACTGGGCGCCGGCATGTGCGGCTCCGTCTGGATTTTTCTCTCCGATCCTCCTGGCAACGATGGCCGTGGCAGCCATACTTAATCCGATGGCGATCGAATAAACCAACGAGATAACTGATTCCGTCAGACCCACCGTGACGATTGCATGAGGACCCAGTTTACTTACGAAAAAAGTATCCACTACTGCAAAAACACTTTCGAGGCTCAGTTCAAGAATCATGGGTATGGCCAGCAAAAAAATGGCTTTGCTAATATTCCCCTGTGTATAATCACGCTGTTCACCGTTGAGGGAAACGCGAACCACCGATAATATTTTCTTAAATATGGACTGTCTTTGCATGCTGGATAATGAATATAATCGAATTATTTAAATTACAAGCTGAATTAAAATAATGGAAGAAATCAAAATTGTAAAAGAAGAATTATTGTCAGACAACTGGTATTCACTTAAAAAATATACTTATGAAATATTAAAGGATGATGGCAGCACGCTACAGCAAACCCGGGAAGTATATGATCGCGGCAACGGAGCAGCCATCCTGTTATATAATAAAGAATTTAAAACGGTTATACTGACAAGACAATTCCGTTTGCCCAGTTTTGTAAATGGTAATAGTAATGGATTATTAATTGAAGCTTGTGCGGGACTCCTGGATCAGGATAATCCTGAAGTGGCTATTAAAAGAGAAACAGAAGAAGAAACAGGATACAGGATTCAATCAGTACGAAAAATATTTGAGGCATACATGTCACCCGGGTCTGTAACTGAAATACTGTATTTTTTTATTGCCGAATATACTCCTTCCATGAAAGTGCATGAGGGTGGGGGAATAGAACAGGAACAGGAAGATATAGAAGTGTTGGAAATTGAATTTGATCAGGCGTTTTCCATGATTGGATCCGGAGAGATCAGGGATGCGAAAACTATCCTGTTGCTCCAGTACGTAAAAATCAATCGGATTTTATAATCATTACATATTAGAAAACACAATTTCATATATGCCTTAAGCTTTGGGCTTTTAGCCTTCGGCTTTCAAAAGATTTTACAGTTAAATAACTCAAAATATTGAGTATTGCCCTGAAACTAGATACCTTGGGTGACTAAAAAACACCCAGGATGGATAAGAAATTACAGGGCCAGGTTGCCATCATTACCGGAGCCAGCAGCGGTATTGGAGCTGGTGTGGCTAAATCTCTTTCAGCTGCAGGAGCCACCGTTGTGATCAATTATCCA
>DATHNR010000154.1:0-6374 GCA_035485835.1 Puia sp. | reverse complement strand
CACATTATCATTAATAATTTAATTTCCACCTTTTTCATTATCTACCTACCTTCGCTAGAGCTTCGATGTGTAATACATTTCCGTATTCGCCACATTAATATTTCCTATCCGTAGTAAATCTCACCAGTTCCTCCAAAGCATCCCGCACTTCATTTTTTTCAAACTCATATAGTATCCGCAATGCTTCATCGCGGTAATGATTCATTTTCTCATTGGCATACCTGATTCCGCCTGCGGCAACAACCTGGCCGATCACATATTTTATTTTTTCAGGAACCCTGTTCTGATTTTTTATAATATAAATCAATTCTCTCCTGAGCGTTTTGCCGACAGTATTCAAAGTATAGATCAGGGGCAGGGTAAGTTTTTTTTCTTTCAGATCATTGCCGGATGGTTTGCCGGTTTTCTCATCGCCATAATCAAACAAATCATCTTTGATCTGAAACGCAATTCCTACTGCCTCACCGAAACGATTAAGTTTTTCCGTTACAGCTTCATCTCCGCTGGTGGAAAATGCGCCGGCAGCACATGAAGAAGCCAGCAGGGAAGCTGTTTTATTTCGTATGATTTCAAAATAAACCGCCTCTTCAAGGTTCAGTGTTCTTGCCTTCTCGATCTGCAACAATTCTCCCTCACTCATTTTCCGAACGGCGCCTGAAAGCAATTGCAAAATTCTGAAATCATTATGATCCAGGGATAGTAGTAAACCCTTGGCCAGCAGGTAGTCACCCACCAGTACGGATATCTTGTTTTTCCATAATGCATAAGTGGAAAAAAACCCTCTTCTTTCCAGTGATTCATCCACCACATCATCATGCACAAGTGTGGCGGTATGCAATAATTCTACAAGAGAGGCCGCACGATAGGTAGATTCATTCACCGGTCCGCACAACCTCGCCGACAGGAATACAAACATCGGTCTGAGCTGTTTGCCTTTGCGGTTTACGATGAAACGCATGATGCGGTCCAGCAGAGGTGTCTGGGATTTGACCGCTTCCCGGAATTTTTTTTCGAAAACAATCAATTCTTCCCGTAGTAATGATTGGGCTAACTGCATAAAATGTCCGCCAAATTACTACTTTATCATTCGGCGAATATAAATACCGACGCGCATGTGTATGAATTGGCAATATTCTCTACAATTCTGTGGTTTCCAGTTTCTTTTGAGACAAAAAATTTGCAATTTAAGGGTTAACATATATTTTTGTAAGGTGTAGTATTGTTTTTAATCACGACATTCATACAAACTTCAGTTTATGATAGGGAAAAAGTACGCGGTACTGGCCGGTTTTCTATTGGCATTTCTTTCACAAAGTTTCGCTCAGGACAATACTTCAGCAGAGAGCAGCAGCAGTTACGACATAAGAGATTCTTCACTGATCCCGGCTAAAAGGATCCCACAGCACAACGAATTCTTAAATAATGCATATCCTTTTCCAGCTCTTCCACGCAACCAATGGGAAGTTGGTGTAAACGGCGGTTTATCTACTATATCCGGAGATGTACGTGCCGTGCTTCCAACATTCGGATGGGGCATCCATGTTAGAAAAGCATTGGGTTATACCTTTTCTGCCCGTCTCGAATATGATAATCTTGATGCCAAAGGCTTGAACTGGGAGCCATCTTATACCGGTTATGCGGCAAATCCGGTTATAAGTAAGTATTATGACGCGAATGCGCATGAACCTGTTTTTTATAACTATAAGACCAAGATTCAAACACTTTCGCTACAGGGCATCGCCACTTTAAATAATATTCGCTTTCACAGGGCGAAATCCAATATCGCCATATATTTATTGGGCGGATTTGGAGTCATGACATATAGCACGGGATATAATTTGCTGGACCAAAACGGCAATCCGTACAATTACAATAACATAATTACCCAGTTTGGCGGTAGCGGATTCACCTACGCAAATCGCAAAGCCATCAGGTCGGCTTTAAAATCCATGATGGATAACACGTATGAAACTCCTGCGCAACATGATCCTTCCCAGGCAAGTGTATTTGGTGGAACACCTGTTCGACCCGTTCTGGAATTGGGCGGTGGCGTGGAGATCAAACTGAACGAAAAATTTAATATTGCCATTGAAGATAAATTCTCGATCGTAAAATCGGATTTGCTGGATGGCCAGGAATGGCAGGAAACAGGATCCACAGCAATACATGCACTGACCAGTGCGAATGATGCTTACAATTACCTCTCAGTAGGACTAAATTATAATTTCAGGAAAAGGTCGGTTGAACCACTCTGGTGGATCAACCCGCTGGACTATGCCTATGGCGAAATCAATGCTCCAAGGCATATGAAACTTCCAAAACCCGTTTTGGATGATGCGGATGGAGACGGCGTTACCGATCAGTTCGACCACGAACCCAATACACCCGCCGGCTGTCCCGTGGATACCCATGGTGTGAGCCGCGATACGGATGGTGATGGTGTTCCGGATTGTAAGGATAAGGAACTTATTACTCCAACACAGTGTCAGCCTGTTGATGCAGACGGTGTGGGTAAATGTCCGGATCCAGCCTGCTGTAAAGAAATCAATGCGAGACTGGATTCAGGTGGCGTAGGCGGCCTGGGCGGTAAAGCCCGTTGCTTTATCGGAGACCTTCCAAGCATCGTTTTCAAAGGCAGATCAGTAACACTCAGCAAGGACGGAATGGCATTGGCTTCAACCATTGCTGAAAAGATGAGGAATAACCCGGGTTGTAAAGTAGCCGTTATCGGTTATGGCGAATCCAGCAAAACAGCTCAACAGCTCAGCTGGGATCGTGTGAATGAAGTGATCAAATACCTGGTTGAAAAAGAAGGTATCAACTCAGACCGTTTCATCTTCCGTTATGGACAGACAGGCGGTGATGAGAACACGATAGATATTAAAGACGGAACGGGCGAAGAAGGACCTAATACGGTTCCTGCTCCGCATCCGAACCTTCGCAAGAGATAGTCCACGCTGATTCATTTGATGTCTTCCCGCCTATGGCGGGAGGACATCTCTGTTTATGGAAGTTTTTACTGGTTCTCCGGGTAGCCTGGTTTAAAATTCAAACAGTGACGAACCTCACCTTCATATCGCCCTTTTTTATTGTTGCGAATGTTAAGACTTCAGTTTCATTTTATACAGATAAACTCGGATTCCAGATCCGGCATATGGGTCCTGAGGATGATCCATATTGGGCAATTGTTGGCCGCGATAATATTTCCATCATGCTGAAGGCCATTGCTACTGAAATAAAACCGGTCCCCAACCATACGCGCCATGCCTGGGCCCCCTGGGATGCTTATATCTCTACGGCAGAACCAGATGCGATGTTCGAAGAATTTCGTTCAAAAGGTGTAGCGTTCGTGAAGCCTGTCCATGATAATAGCGATCATCTAAGGGGTTTTGAAATAGAAGATGCGGACGGGTATGTTTTGTACTTCGGAAGACCTAATCCATAGCTATAAACTTTTAACAAATTCAAACTGAGACAGTACCACAAAACGCCATATTTTCGTTTCTTAGCTAATAATTGTAATTTTGCAGGCTTCATGAAACAATTCCTCCTCGTATTAATCATATTCACTGCGCTTAGCTCCTGCTCTTATTTTAAGGCTTCCAACAAGGGTTTGCCGAACAATTTCAATAAGATCATGAAGAGCACGGATTATACCTTTAAGCTACAGATGGCTGAAAAGTATTATCTGAACAAGGATTATAACCATGCCCAGATGCTCTACGACGACCTCTACAGGGTGATGAAGGGATCGGAGCATTTTGAAGATATCTGGTATAAATACGCCTATTGCGCCTATTATCTGAAGGACTATATCAACGCTGAAAACCTGTTTAAAGGATTCGTTGAGGCTTTTCCGAACAGCCCCAAGTCGGACGAAATGGATTATATGCGGGCCTATTGCTTCTGGATGCAGTCCCCCAAATACCAGCTGGATCAGACCAATACCACCAAGACCATTGGTTTCATGCAGGCATTTATCGCCCAGCATCCGAATTCCGACAAAGTGAAAGAAGCCAATGAGATCATAGAAAAATGCCGGGCCAAACTGGAAGAAAAGGACTTTGAAGCTGCCAAGCTCTATTTTAACCTCCGCGAAACGAACCTGGCCTATTTAAAAGCTGCTTCCCTCACTTTCAACACATTAATGAATACTTATCCCGATTCACAGTTCAGTGATGAATATAAGTTGTATATTATCAAATCGGATTATCTGTATGCCATCCAGAGCCTGGAAGAAAAGAAAAAGACCCGGCTCGAACAGGTGGTAACAGATTGCAACGATTTTAACGACCGTTTTCCTGAAAGCAAACTGAAAAAAGAAGCCCAGACCTATCTGGAACTCGCCAATACCACACTTAAAAAAATGAATAATGAGCAAACTAAGAAGACAGGTTAGTACCCATATTGCCAATGTGGCTGAAACGAAAAATCTGACGGATCTGAAGAATAAGACCGGCAATCTGTATGAATCCATTGCGATCATCGCAAAAAGGGCTAACCAGATCAATATTACCATGAAAGAAGAACTCCACAGCAAGCTGGAAGAGTTCGCTACACATACTGACAGCCTGGAAGAAATTCATGAGAACAAGGAGCAGATCGAAATCTCCAAAGCTTATGAAAGAATGCCCAACGCTGCCTTGCTCGCTACGCAGGAATTCATGGAAGACAAGATCTATTACCGCAAGAACGAAGACGATCTCTTCAGCTAGGATCAATTGAATCTATGGTGGAAGGAAAGAAAATACTGTTGGGTATCTGCGGCAGCATTGCCGCTTATAAATCCATCTTTCTGACCAGGCTTTTTATTAAAGCAGGCGCTGAAGTAAAAGTGGTGATGACGCCTTCTGCCAAAGATTTCGTCACTCCCTTATCCATTTCCACGATTTCAAAAAATGAAGTGCTGAGCGATCTGTTCAGCAATGATACCTGGAATAATCATGTTCAGCTGGGCCGATGGGCCGACGTGATGCTGATCGCTCCGCTCAGCTGTAATACCCTCGCCAAAATGGCGAATGGAATTTGCGATAATCTCTTACTCGCTACCTATCTCTCCGCAACCTGTCCCGTAGTTGTTGCACCCGCGATGGACGAAGACATGTGGGTTCACCCGGCAACGGCGGCCAATCTGGAAAAACTGAACTCATTTGGAAATCGTGTAATCCCGGTTGAAAAAGGAGAACTGGCCAGCGGATTATATGGCGAAGGCCGGATGGCCGAACCGGAGCAGATCATTTCATTCCTTGAGAGGAATTTTTTTTTTAGTGAAAGTTTAAAAGGGAAAAAAGCCCTGGTCACTGCGGGTCCGACGCATGAAGCTTTTGATCCCGTGCGTTATATCAGTAACCAGTCGACCGGAAAAATGGGTATCGCCATTGCCCGTGAACTCGCACAGAGAGGTGCTGAAGTGGAACTGGTACTCGGCCCTTCATCCATCGAAATCAACGATCCACGAATTCATGTTACCCGCGTTCAGAGCGCAGAAGAAATGTATAATGCCTGCCTCGCTATATTCCCCTCCACCCGGATTGCGGTGATGTCGGCAGCCGTATCAGACTATACACCGGTTTCTTTTTCAAAGGAAAAAATAAAAAAGAATTCTGAAACGTTCACACTGGAGTTATCGAGAACAAAAGATATTCTTCAGACCCTCGGAGAAAAAAAGAAAGCGGGGCAAATACTCGTTGGATTTGCACTGGAGAATAAAGACGAAGTGCTGTATGCAAAAAATAAATTAAAATCCAAGAATGCGGATATGATCGTGCTGAATTCTTTAAACGATGCGGGTGCAGGGTTTGGTTATGATACCAACCAGGATACCATCTTTGAAAAAGACGGTACGGAAACTCCATACCTGCAAAAACCAAAACAGCTGGTGGCCCGCGATATCGTTGACCGGATTATAAAACTCCCATGATGCGTGTAAAAATCCTTATCCTGGTTTCTTTTATCCTGCTTCATTTCCAACCGGCCCGAAGCCAGGAATTCCAGGCCAATGTAACGGTCCTGTCTAACCGAATAAGCACCAGCGTTAACAAACAGATATTTCAGACATTGCAGTCTGCCCTCTATGATTTCCTGAACGGAAGGAAATGGACCAATGTGTCTTTTGCCAACAATGAAAAAATCCAGTGCAACTTTTTAGTGAATCTCAGCGCGTCGACGGATAATAATACCTATACCGCTTCCCTGACAATTCAAACAGGTCGGCCGATTTTCAATACTTCCTACCAGAGCCCGCTGATGAATTATATGGATGATAACTTTGCATTCAAATATGTTCAGTACCAGACACTCGACTTCAATGAGAACCGCGTAGGTGGTACAGACCCGCTGACAGCTAACCTGACAGCGGTGATTGCTTATTACGC
>DATHNR010000153.1:0-9040 GCA_035485835.1 Puia sp. | reverse complement strand
CTGCTGGTTAAGAAGTTCAGGAAAATTAATCTATCCTATACTGTTTTCATCGTCGGTCTGATCCTTTCCGTTATTGCATTCACCTTTTCCTTCCTGATCCATATACATTCCATTTAGCGGGATCATTTCCTATGCTGCCACAAATATTATTCCTCCAGGTATTTTCTTTGTTCTTCATCATTCTTCACAGAATCTTCTGCTGCTTTGCTCAGTTGGTTGCCTGCCGGTTTAAGCTGTAGAACTATTTTATCTATGGATCCTGTAAACTTGCTGCCCTTTCCATAATCAGCCACAGGAGTCGCATCATCAACACCAACATCAGCTGTTTCATCTGCCGAGAATATATATCCCTGTGTTTTATCAATCCGTCCTTGTGCGACTACCTGGTTATTAACGAGGAGTTTGCCCATCCCACCCGCGCCCGGCTTTGGTCCGTCCCAGTCAAAATCAAATACAATCGTATTCTTTCCTTTGATCGCAGATTTAGCGGCAACCGTATAGGAAGATAATCCCAAATAATTATAGGTGAACATAGGTTTTCCATTTTTCATATATAATACCCAGCCTCCAAATTTTCCACCCTGGCAAAGTAATACACCATTAGCATTTCCGGATTTAGCATCAATGTCTGCGGTAATTGTAAAGGATTTATTTTTCATATTAATAAAGGCATTTTCCATCATGCCCACCATACCGGGATAGAGATTCATCGAAGTGCGATCTCCGATCAGGTCTGGCCTGCCAGCTATTTTTGGAATCATACGGTCGAGTGTGCGGTCGTCTATTGGTAACACATGATATTTAATCGCTTCGCTTGTAAACAGATCCTGCAATTCTTTTAGTTTTTGTGGATTGGCTGCAGCTGAATCATGAGCCTGACTAAAATCCGAATTCATATTGTACAATTCCCAAACGTCTTCATTAAGCGGATGACGAGGTCCATATTCCCAGGGTGCCCGATGAACCGTTCCGGCAAACCAGCCATCGCTATAAATGCCACGATTGCCAAAGATTTCAAAGTACTGTGTAGTCCTTGTTGATGGAGCATCTGCACTATCCCATGTATATTCCATTGGAACACCCTGAATGGGTTGTTGTTCCACACCATTTACCATTTTAGGTGCGGGGATGCCTATAGCTGCGTAAACTGTTGGAGCGATATCAATTGCATGATGAAACTGGTGACGCACTTTTCCATCCGGTTTGATATGTCCTGGCCAGCTTATGATGAGCGGATTGGTTGTACCACCAAAAGTTCCAGCTTCCTGCTTGGTCCATTCAAATGGTGCATCGCCTGCTACCGCCCAACCTGCTGAATAATGCGGGAAAGTATTCGGACCTCCCAGCTCATTCATTTTCTTACTTTGATCAGCCACCGTTTCAGGAACGCCGTTAAAGTAAGTCATTTCATTAAACATGCCATTCATGCCTCCTTCTGCACTGGCACCATTGTCACCAATGATATATATAAACAGTGTGTTATTCGTTTCACCGAGACTGTCCACCGCATCATGCAGACGACCAATCTCATAGTCGGTGTATTCTGCAAAGGCTGCAAAGACTTCCATCTGGTGAGCGAAAAGTTTCTTTTCTTCGGCAGAGAGTTTATCCCAGTCTTTTATTTCTTTGGGTTTGGGAGCCAATACCGTGTTTGCAGGAACAATTCCCATTTTTATCTGACGGGCCAGTGTTTCTTCGCGAACCTTATCCCATCCCTGATCAAACTTACCCTTGTATTTTGCGATCCATTCTTTGGGAACATGGTGCGGTGCATGGGTTGCGCCCGGAGCATAATACATGAAGAAAGGTTTATCAGGAGTAAGCGATTGCTGATAACGCATCCAGTTGATTGCCTTATCAGCCATATCCTCATTAAAATTATAATTCGGATCGTCATTTGGGATTTCCGCATGCGCTGTACCATCATATATCATGGGGGACCACATATTCGTTTCACCCCCGATAAATCCATAGAATTTATCGAATCCTGAATGCGTGGGCCAGCGGTCAAACGGGCCTGATACACTTACTTCCCAGGGCGGTGTTTCGTGATATTTTCCAAATGCACCCGTACTATAACCATTTTGACGCAGTACTTCAGGCATGGTTGTAATACTGTGCGGACGAATGCCCGTATTGCCAGGAAATCCCGTTGCCAGTTCCATGATGGCACCTGCATTATTGGAATGATGATTATACCCTGTCAGCAATGCAACGCGTGTCGGAGAACATAGTGCTGTTGTATGAAAATTATTATACCTGATGCCGGAAGCGGCGAGCTTATCCGCAGTCGGCATATTGATCGGTCCGCCAAAAGCACTTGATTGTCCGAACCCGATATCATCAATTAACACGACGATCACATTTGGCGCTTTCGCAGGTGCCTTCACCTCAAAACGGGAAGGTGCTTTCGTATTACGCGCATCCAGCGTGGTATCTGAAGGGTAAGAAGGTTCATGGATTGGCAAAATGGTACGGTCGATGCCACCTGAATCGGAAGAAGCCGTACTTTCCTCTGCAGGTTTAGTTGTTCCGTTATTATTCTGACAGGAAGAAATAAAAAGTATAAACAAAAAGCAGAAGATCAACCGAAAAATTGAATTCATAAGATAACTTATAAGTGATAAATATATTGAAATATGTACTGCTACTCTCTTGGCTTCTTAAGAGTTTTTAATATGATAATTATGATACCTGTCAGAACAAATATAATACCCGGTATTTTACTGGTTGAGCTAATCGCCGATTTACGGTAAAACTGGGTAGCAAATAAATTCAGCATACCCAGAATAATAAATCCAGACCCAATAACAGTGGCGATGCTTAGCGGTGATGGAGATTTCATTTAATAACTATTTACCACCAAAACTATATACCAGTCCCCCTGTAAAACTAAATTGCAGTATATAGGCATAGGTATTATAAGGATAGACATATCCCGGATACCCTACATAGAATCCAGAACCGGTTACCTGGGTGCTGGACAATAGCTGTGCACCGATCTTAATTCCTAATCCACCACTGACATTGAATTTAACACCTGCTTTTATATCCCAGGCAAACTTGGTTTCTGAAGTCGAACCTGCAAAATCACCCTTGTAAAATGCAGCTCCGAGCCCTAATGCACCATATGGCTGGATCTTTGGATTATTCATATAATATTGTTCGACATTCAGGAGTAAATACGAAATTACAGCACCATCATTACCTGAGTTTTGTTGTTCGTTTCCGGGATAGTTGTATAGTGGAATTTTAGTACTCTGGTATTGATAAAGCAATTCCAATCCTGTTCCGGTCGCATTCACACCTTCCACAGAAGCACCCCAGATTCCGCCACCATTAATATAGGCATAGGCATTACCAAAATTTATCCTGTCACGAAACGTATATCCGCCAAATGCATTTACAGAAACATACTGGGAAAATGCAGAAAGGCCAATCAAAAGAGCAAATAAAGAAAAAATGATCTTTTTCATAAACGAGATTTTTGGTTAAATGATAAAGTTTGGAATAAGATACCGGATCGGATCCTGTTGATCCATCCGAAGCTTACAAATTCCTGAAGTAAATTTAATTTAACTATCTTAATTTAATAGATTTTCATTCATTAACTTCGGTATGGCCTCTACACAATGGTCCGGAACTGCGTGATATCACATGGAGAATGGTCGTTTGCAGCGTTGTTTGAATTTAAATTGTCTTATAATATACGGTTGCTTATACCTTTATAGTTTTAGCAGAAGTCAGGGACGATAAATTAAATGACTAGTGCCTTTTTTATGAAAAAAAGCAGCACTTTTTCGGATTCTTTTTTATTTATTATCCAACAACGCGCTGCTGATGGTGATGAAGATGCTTTTAAAAAAATTTACTATCAGTTTTATAAAAGATTATACCAGTTTTCGCTGTCCCTTGTCAAAACCAAAGAAGCCGCCGAGGAAATTGCAGAAGATGTCTTTATCAAAATCTGGCAGCAAAAAGAAAACCTTTCTGAAATAAAGAATCTTCGTGTTTATTTGTATATCGCCACGAAAAATACTTCACTCAATTACTTATCAAAAAAAGCCAAAGAGAATTTAACTGAACCTTTTGATAACATCAATATAGATCTGTTTAAATCCACGATAACGCCTGAGGAACTCTTGATAACTGCTGAAATGTACCGCAAAATCCAGCAACAGGTGGAAGCCCTTCCTCCACGGTGTAAAATGATTTTTAAATTAATCCGTGAGGATGGCTTAAAGTATAAAGAAGTGTCAGATATTTTAAATATTTCAGTGAACACAATTGATGTTCAAATTGCGATTGCTATAAAGAAAATCGCGCTTGCACTTAAGCCTGATTTTGACTATCAGCCCGGGAAAAAAGTCAAATCCGGGGGTATCTGAAAATAATTCGGGCTTTCTTTTAGTAGACAGTTCGAATTTCTCTGTCTATGTTAGTCAGTACCACCTAACATGGAAGATAACCGCTTATGGTTTTTGATTGCCCGCCAATTATCAGGAGAGATTACTGCTACCGAATCAAATGAGTTGCAGGATTCGCTCCAAAAACATCCTGATAAACAGCACCTGTTTGATATTCTTCATTCATACTTTTTCCTTCATCATGATTCAAAAGAAGAGGATGGGGACGCTTCTATCGATTACGAAACAAGATTTCGAAGAATCATAGAGTATCGCGAATACAATAATGATCTTAGTACTTCACCCGAAATAAAGTCTGGCATAATCCGCGCACAATTCAAATGGTGGAAATACGCAGCCATAGTTGCATGCATCCTGATTATGGCAGGTGGAACTTTTTACTATTTCCACCTTCCAAAGATTGAAGTCGAAAATATCGTTGAAAAATCAAATGAAATAATTTCTAAATCAGGGGCAAGAATAAAATTGATGCTACCCGATGGCTCCCAGGTATGGTTAAATTCAGGAAGTAAACTTACCTATTCAAACACTTATAACAAAAACATGCGTGAAGTGGATTTGGAAGGTGAGGCTTATTTTGACGTAGCGAAAGATCCTGAACGCCCATTTATTGTTCATGCCTCCTCATTAAATATTAAAGCAGTGGGCACTGCCTTCGTCGTCAAGTCATACCCCAGGATGAAACGGTTGAAGCCACTTTGTTGCGGGGCATCATTGAAGTGAGCCGAAAAGATAACCCTGACGGATCTAAAGTTATATTGAAACCAAACGAGAAGCTCATATTCAGCAAACAATTGGAAACTGAAGTGCACCATCATGAAAATGATACTTCGGGTAAATATTCAACAACAACAGTTGGTAAGATATCAATTGCAGCCGTTTCAAAAACCATTCCGGACAGCAACAAGGTTGAAACCTCATGGGTGTACAACCGACTGGTTTTCGACGGAGATAGTTTTCAGGAGCTTGCCGAAAAAATGGAGCGCTGGTACAATGTAAAAATCACTTTTAGTAATAATGAATTGTTGCATTATCGATTTAAAGGCGCTTTTGAAAATGAAACAATAAAAGAAGCATTGAATGCATTGCAACTGACCGCTAATTTTTCATATAAAATCAACAACAATGAAATTAATTTATACAAAAAATAAGTTCCGGTTTTTTACTATTAATCGCTAAAAGTAAACATATGAAAAAATTACCCACTCCTGCCAGGAGCAATAACCAGAACATGCTCTTTAAATTGCTTATCATCATGAAACTTTCCCTAATGTTAATCCTGCTTGCGGTTATAGGGGCCCATGCAGGTGTTTTTGCCCAAGGATCAATCACGCTGAACATGCGACAAGTTGAAATTCAAAAAGTGTTGAACAAAATTGAAAAAGAAGGTGAATTCAGGTTTTTGTACAACTATGATCTTAATTCATTAAAGAGAAAAGTAGATGCTGATTTTAACGGATCTCCTATCAAAGACGTTTTAAATAAAATTTTCGCGAATACAGATCTTACATACAAAATGCTGGACAATAACCTGATTGTCGTAATGTCTTCGACCCAGGTAATGCAGAGTTTACGAATAACAGGTAAAGTCACAGGTCTAAATGGAGAAGCACTTTCAGGTGTAAGCATTACAGTTAAAGGGACTGCCATTGGTACACTTACTGATAACAATGGTGTGTATACGCTGTCTGTTCCGGATGATGCTATTCTGGTTGTATCTTATATCGGTGATGAAACCAAAGAAGTCAAAGTAAACGGGCAATCCGTTGTGGATATACAGCTTTCACCCTCTACCAGACAACTTGATCAGGTCGTAGTGGTTGGTTATGGTGCACAAAAGCAAAAGGATATTACTTCTGCCATTTCTGTAGTCTCCACGAAAGATATTTCCAGCCGGCCGATCGTAAGTCCGGTAGAAGCCATTACCGGAAAAGTTCCGGGTGTTCAAGTGACTGTGCCCTCGGGTATGCCGGGCAGTGATCTTTCTGTGAAAATAAGGGGCATCGGCTCACCCAACGGAGGTGAACCATTATATGTGGTGGACGGTGTTCTGGCAAATGATATCAGATCCATCGACCCCAATACCATTGCTACAATAAGTATTTTAAAAGATGCCTCAGCCGCGGGAATATACGGAGCCGCCGGTTCAACAAACGGTATAGTGATGATTACCACTAAACAGGGCACAAAGGGCAAACCCAGGGTGGACGTCAATTTTTATACCGGGTATCAGCAAATAACAAAAAAAATACCTGTCTTAAACAATCAGCAATGGCTTGATCTGGAATCAGAAATTTTTGATACTACAACTGCAGGTTTTGCCGCAACCATTCCTTCTTACTATAATTTACAAACGACCAATAATAACTGGCAGGATCTGATTTATCATAATGCCATGCAGACAGGGGCAAACGCCGGAATTTCGGGTGGTTCGGAAAAAGGAACTTATTATCTGGATTTTGGCTATCTGAACCAGGACGGAATTATGGTGGGTTCAAATTTCAAACGCTATTCTGTAAAATTGAGCATTGATCAGGCAGCCACGAGCTGGCTTAGAATGGGAGCAAATATCAGCTTCAACAGAACCAATCAGAGAACAGTTCCCGTCAATACTTCTGGCCAATTTGGCGGAGCGGTTATCAGTGCGCTGGTAACTCCAGAATATATTCCAATATTTATGCCTGCCGGCTCTCCCCATCCGGGCGTTTATGGTTACAGTACATTCTATTCCGGGGATAATCCCATGTCAGACATTTATAATAATACAAATAACACCGTGGGCAATAATTTTTTGGGAAATGCCTATGCCGAAATCAGTCTTCCATATAATCTTAAACTTCGTACACAATTCAATTCCGTTATAGAAAATTCAAAATATGATCAGTTTATAGATCCTTACAAGAGTTTATTCGGACTCACTATAAACGGTCAGGGAACCGACAGTTATTCGGAAACGAATCGCTGGGCCTGGGATAATACGCTGACTTATTCCAAGGTATTTGGTTTACATTCTATTAATGTGGTGGTAGGAACCTCCGCACTGGAAGAATCCATCGCACTGTCTTCTTCATCCGGCCAGGGTTTTGCAACAAGTGCCATTCAAACATTAAATGCGGCAAGCGGTCATTATACCGTAAGTACACAAAACTTTGAATGGTCAACCAACTCTTATTTTGGCAGGATTAATTATTCCTACAATGATAAATATTTATTTACGGGAACTTTCAGGGCTGACGGAACCTCGAGGGTCGGGATCAATAATCAATGGGGTACTTTTCCTGCCTTATCTGCCGGATGGAGGGTTTCCAATGAGGATTTCATGAAAAATGTGAATTGGGTTTCCGATCTTAAAATCCGCGCAGGATGGGGTGAAACAGGAAACCTCCCACCCTATACAGTTTTATATCCTTCTTATACTTTGTTAAGTCCTGGTGCTCCCTATGCATATAGCAGCAGTGCAACCGCAGATCCGGGAGTAACGACCACTTCTCAAATCGGAAATCCGAATTTGAAATGGGAATCCGGAGAACAAACCAATATTGGCTTTGATGCGACATTCCTTAATCAGCGATTGACGTTTTCCGCAGACTATTATTATAAGAAGGTCAAGAACATGATATTTTCACAGCAGGGAAGCCTGGTGTTTGGCGGCCCGATCACGCAAATCAATGTACCTGGTTATGATATCAACAAGGGTCTTGAATTTAATGTAGATGCTAACGTTGTAAAAAATAAGGACTTCACCTGGGATATTAACTTCAATATATCTATCAACAAAAACGAGATTACCAACCTCGATACAAGTGTTACAACATCTTACCAAACCGGGGCGATAACTGTTGGAGGCAGCCGTGCTCCCATTTATACACAGATAATTAAAAACGGCTACTCACTGGGAACCTTTTGGGGATACAAAGCATTGGGTGTTGATCCTACATCAGGAAATGAAAATTTCGGGACCGATCTCGAGAATTTGGGATCTGCATTACCCAAATATATTTTTGGAATAACCAATACTTTCAGATATAAAAATTTTTCTCTTTCAGTGTTGATTGATGGCGTGCAGGGAAATAAAGTGTATGATGAGACCAGGATGGAGATTGAAAACCTGACTGGATATGCAAATGAAAGCGCAGCTGTATTAAATCGATGGCAAGCGCAGGGTAATATTACGGATGTTCCCAGGGCATTGGCCAACGGAACAACAAATGCAGCCAACGCTGCTTTATTGCAGAGCCAGGTATCTTCTTTATACGTTGAAGACGGATCTTTTGTACGCATGCGCAATGCCACCCTGTCTTACCAGCTTAGTGATAAAGTATTAAAACAGATCGGCATTTCTGGTCTTCGCGTTTATGTGACAGGACAAAACCTATTTATAATAACGAAGTACAAAGGATATTATCCCGAATTGGACAGTTTTGGCCAGGGCACGAATAATCAGGCTGTAAATGCAGGACAGAGCCCGACACTGTACTCCATAGGTGTGGATGCAGGAGCCTACCCTGCAGCCAGAACTTTTACCGTAGGCGTGAATGTTCAATTATAAATTTCTTAAATATATTTTTATGATTGCGAGAACTCTTTTCAAATACATCAGCATCGGGGCATCT
>DATHNR010000152.1:0-4231 GCA_035485835.1 Puia sp. | reverse complement strand
CGGCTGGAAGATTTCGGGAACGATGGCGCACCCCCTGAATCATCCGTATTTCAGTGAAAGAAAACAGCGCGTAGTTGAAGGATACGGCATACTGCAACCCAGGGTGGCCGTTGGTCTTCCTTCGAAAGACAATACAACTTTTGCCCGGATGCATGGCAACGAACCAGGTATTGATCCTTACACCCGGGCAATATCAGATGTATACCAGGACATTTTCAGTGAAGGTTCCTTTATAGGAAAGGGAATTTATGATGTGGATGCATTTGAAAAAGCCCTCGGTAACCGGTTTCCCGAAAACAGGATTCTGAGCCATGATTTACTGGAAGGCAGTTATGCACGTTGCGGTTTGCTGAGCGATGTTCAATTATATGAAGCCTATCCGCCGCGCTACGAAATGGATATGAAACGACGCCACCGCTGGATTCGTGGTGACTGGCAGATTGCTTCCTGGATGCTTCCATGGGTTCCGGGTCCCTCTGGTAAAATCCTTAAAAACTCCATTTCCCCACTTTCCAAATGGAAAATATTTGATAATCTGCGCCGGAGCCTCGTGCCTGTTGCATTATTATGCATGCTGTTGTTTGGCTGGGTCTACTCACATTCTCCAGTATTCTGGACTCTTGCTGTTCTTACCATCATGCTTCTCAATTCCATTATCAGTTTTATATGGGAGATATGGCAAAAACCGGAAGACGTACGCATGCTCCAGCATATTTTGACGAGCTTCCGTTTTACCGTAAGACATTTTGCACTTCAGATTTTTCTTCTGATCACCATTCCATATGAGGCCTTTGTGTATGCTGACGCGATCTGGAGAACAAATTGGCGAATGATCATAAGTCATCGCCACCTGCTGCAATGGAACCCCACGCAGAATTTAATAAATTATAAGAATAAAAATCTCTTTCAGACTTATATTTCAATGTGGTTTCCGGTATTACTCGCACTCGGAGTTTATGTCTGGATGCATTTTGAACAATCAGGAGGAATGATAATCAGTATTCCTTTCCTGGTGGCCTGGATGCTGATTCCTGCTATTGCATGGAGGATCAGCTTATCAGACAAAAGCAAAAAAGTTGACCTGAATGAAAAGCAAAAATTATTTCTTAATAAACTGGCACGAAAAACATGGTCATTCTTTGAAACGTTTATCGTCGCCGGAGATAACTGGCTTCCGCCGGATAATTATCAGGAAAGTCCCGTAGAAAGAATTGCTCACAGAACCTCGCCGACAAATATTGGTTTGTCTCTTCTCGCCAACCTGACTGCTTTTGATTTCGGATACATCCCCATGCAGGTATTACTGATCAGGACTTCCAATGCCATGCAAACCCTGCAAAAACTGGAGAGATATGCCGGTCATTTTTACAACTGGTACGATACGCAAACTCTTCAGCCGCTTCCACCAAATTATATTTCTACTGTAGATAGTGGAAATATGGCGGCACACCTGATCATATTGAAGCAGGGACTTATGCAGCTGGCCGAAAGAACCGTCATTTCAGACCAGCTTTTCAAAGGACTTGAGGCAACCATGGAAATATTGAAAGAAAAAATGGGTTCCAGGAAAGGATCTGCAACTTTAGAAAAACTGCTGGCTTCCGAGAGTGTAAAAGATATTCGTTCGGTCCGGGAATTATATAAAGGCTTAAAAAACCTTCTGGAGCAAGCTGAAATTCTGACCGGTTTGTTTGAAGAGGAATCAGATGCAGCCTGGTGGGCTGACGCATTTTCAAACCAGGTGAGAGAGGCATTCAATGAAATTTATGAAACCTGTCCATGTCTTACCATCACAGTATTTCCTGAACGCTTCCGATACCTGGAAGAAAAAGTATCTTCCTTATTGACTTTGCAGGAACTGGCTTTACTTGAAGTGAGTTTAATTCCGCAAGTGCATATATACGATGAAGAAGAACTAAATCCGGAAGAAAGACTTTGGCTGGAAAATTTCAGAAAGGAAATCATCGAAACCTGCCGGCGTGCCAAAGAAAGACTGTTGAATATTCAGTCTCTCACAAAGCTTTGCGAAGAATTTGCTGATCTGCAATATGATTTCCTGTATGATAAATCACAGAGACTTTTATCGATCGGTTATAATGTCACAGACCATCGCCGGGATAACGGATTTTATGATCTGCTTGCTTCGGAATCCAGGCTAACAGTTTTCCTTGGAATAGCTCAGGGAAAACTTCCGCAGGACAGCTGGTTTGCACTGGGCAGGCAGTTAACTAATCCGGGCACCTCACCGATACTTGTTTCCTGGAGCGGGTCCATGTTTGAATACCTGATGCCCATACTTGTCATGCCCGGATTCGAAAATACACTGCTGGATCAAACCAATAAAGCGGTGGTTCAAAAACAAATTGAATACGGAAAGAAGAGAAGTGTTCCCTGGGGCGTTTCGGAGTCAGGTTATAATCTGGTGGATGTAAATCTGAATTATCAGTATCATGCTTTTGGTGTCCCGGGTCTGGGCCTGAAAAGGGGACTGGGAGAGGATCTCGTGATTGCACCTTATGCAAGTGTCATGGCCCTGATGGTATCGCCTGAACAGGCGACGGGAAATCTCCTGGAAATGGAGGCAGATGGTTTCGGTGGAAAATATGGAATGTATGAAGCAATAGATTATACATCTGCGCGATTGACACGGGGACAGCAATTTGCGATTGTAAAATCCTTTATGGTTCATCACCAGGGAATGTCCTTACTTTCTATTTCCTTTCTGATGAATGATAAGCCTATGCAGAGAAGATTTGAAAATGAAGCACAGTTTAAAGCCATCATGAATCTGCTGCAGGAAAGAATTCCTCATACCACTGAATTCTATTCTCCAACTGTTCATGTTGCGGACAGCAGTATTATAGAACAGGAAGTTCAAATGCGCGTAATCCGTACAGCCAGCACACCATTGCCGGAGACCCAGTTACTTTCTAACGGCCGCTATTATGCGATGATCACAAATTCGGGAAGCGGATACAGCCGCTGGAAAGATATTGCCGTAACCCGCTGGCGCGAAGATGCGACAACAGACAATACCGGGATATTCTGCTATATAAGGGATCTTGATAATGAAAACACATGGTCAGCTGCATTTCAGCCTTCATTAAAAACTGCAGAATCCTATGAAGTAGTTTTTTCGCAGGGAAGGGCTGAATTCAGAAGACAGGAACAGAATTTCGAGACCCATACCGAAATCGTTGTTTCATCAGAAGATGATGTGGAAATGCGACGGGTTCATATCAGCAACCGTTCGCGCAGAAAAAGATGGCTGGAAGTTACCAGCTACGCTGAAATTGTTCTTACTACTGCCGCAGCGGATGCTGCTCACCCGGCATTCAGCAATCTCTTTGTTCAAACCGAGATACTTCCCCAGCGTAATGCAATACTGTGTACAAGAAGACCGCGGGGAGCGGGAGATCCTCAACCCTGGTTGTTCCATCTGATGAAAGTACATAATGCAGAAATTAAAGACATTTCTTTTGAAACCGACCGGTCAATATTTATCGGCAGAACACATAATATTCATGAGCCGGAAGCATTAAATAAAAATCAACCGCTCAGTAATTCACAGGGCGCCGTCCTGGATCCAATAGTAGCTATTCGTTACAGATTCCAGATTGATGCGCACGATTCAGTTACCATAGATATGGTGATGGGGATAGCAGATAACAAAGAAGCATGTACTTCCCTGGTTGAAAAATACCAGGACAGGCCACTAACCGACAGGGCCTTTGAACTGGCATGGACACATAGTCAGGTGGTTCTTCGTCAGATCAATGCAACAGAAGCTGACGCACAATTATATTCCCTGCTTGCGAGTTCAGTAATTTTTTCCAATCCGGCACTTCGTGCAGATTCTTCCGTTATCATTCGGAACCGCCGCAGTCAGTCAGCCCTTTGGAGTTATTCCATATCCGGAGACCTTCCCATCGTTCTTTTACAAATTCAGGATGTTGCCAATATTGAACTGGCAAGGCAAATGGTGCAGGCGCATGCGTACTGGCGCCTTAAAGGTTTGATGGTCGACCTGGTCATATGGAATGAAGATTATGGTGGTTACCGCCTGTCACTTCAAAATGAATTAATCAGTCTTATTTCACCTGGTATCATCAGTGATGTGAAAGATAAGCCTGGCGGTATATTTATAAGATCCGGAGAACAGGTTTCGCAGGAAGACAGGATTTTATTTCAGGCGGTTTCAAGAATTATCCTCTCTGATAGCCTGGGTACA
>DATHNR010000151.1:0-7500 GCA_035485835.1 Puia sp. | reverse complement strand
TAGTGAGGAAAAGAATGAGCGCAGAAAATAAAGAAAATATATTGCGTCGGATTTCATTCAGCACATCGATTTCTGATTGCCGGGCTCCTCTCATCATCGAAGCGATTATTGAAAAAACCGAAGCAAAATCTGCTTTATTCCTTGAGCTGGCAGGAATCAACAATCAGGAAACAATTTTCGCCACCAATACATCATCCCTATCGGTAACAGAGATCGCAAGAGAAACAAATTTTCCGGACAGGGTTATCGGGATCCATTTTTTCAATCCGGCCAGCCGGATGAAGCTGGTAGAGGTCATCAGAACAAAATATAATTCAGATGAAATTATTTTGCGCATAACTGCTTTCGTGAAACAACTGGAAAAAACACCGGTGATATGCCAGGACAAACCAGGATTCATTGTAAATCATGTAGCTCGCCCATTCTACCTTGAAGCATTACGTTTGGCTGAAGATAAAATAGCTGATATTTCCACTATAGATAAAATCATGGAATCAGCTGGATTTAATATGGGACCCTTTCATCTGATGGACCTGATCGGAAATGATATCAATTATACGGTAAGCTGTTCACTTTACGAATCATTGGGCAGGCCAGCGAGACTTAAACCTTCTGCTTTTCAGGAAACCCTGGTAAAACAGGGCATGCTTGGCAAAAAGACGGGAAATGGATTTTTTCAATATGCTAAATCCCCATCCGAATGATATTCGTTACCGGTGGTACTGGTTTTCTCGGATCTTATATTCTGCAGGAACTTGTATTGCAGGGAAGACCTGTTCGTGCATTACGAAGGAATCTTTCTTTTCCATTTTATCTCCATCCCGCACTACTTGATAAAATTTCCTGGGTGGAAGGTGACGTACTTGATGTTAGTGGTCTGATGGAAAACCTCAGTGGATGCAACCAGATTATTCATGCAGCCGGATTTGTTTCTTTTAATCCTTCTGACAAAAAAAAATTATTCCAGGTAAATATTGAAGGAACGGCTAACCTCGTAAATGCTGCAATCGAATCGGGAATTACTGATTTCGTTCACGTAAGTTCTGTGAGTGCACTGGGAAGAAATGAAAACTCCAAGGCCATTGATGAAGATATAAAATGGGCGGGAAATGAGGGCCAGTCGAATTATGGGATCAGTAAATATTTTGGCGAAATGGAAGTATGGCGTGGTATGGGCGAAGGTCTCACTCCTCTGATTGTAAATCCTTCCACGCTGCTCGGATATGGAGACTGGAGTGAAACCAGTTGCGGTCTCTTTAAAACCGCTTACCGGGAATTTCTATGGTATATGGAAGGAACGAATGGATTTGCTGATGTAGAAGATTCGGCGCGTGCTATCATTGCCCTCATGAATAGCGGCGTCAGGAATGAACGCTTTATCGTATCTGCTGAAAACAGGAGTTACCGTGAAATTTTCAACTGGATGGCAGCCGGTTTCGGGAAAAAGCATCCTACCAGAAATGCCGGGCCTTTTTTAGCAGGACTGGCCTGGCGAAAAGAAAAAATAAAATCACTCTTCAGCAGGAAAAAGTCGTTGATAACGAAGGAATCTGTTGCGATTGCTGTCACCAAAAGTTCATACGACAATCATAAAATGCTCAGGGTGCTGCCTTCTTTCCATTTCCGTTCACTGGAAGATTCCATCTTTGAGGCCTGTTTAAAATATGTTAAGAATCCGCAGCCTCTTTAGGCGTAAAGCTTAAGGCGTAAAGCATAAAGCGTGAGACCTTAATTATTCATATGAAAATTGAATTTACATACTTGCTATTGTTCAGATTCGTTATAGTTATGCATTGGTGAAAAAATGATTTTTTACAAAAAAGCCTTATGCCTTACGCCTTACGCCTTATGCCTTACGCCTTACGCCTTACGCCTTATGCCTTACGCTTTACGCTTTACGCTTTACGCTTTACGCTTTACGCTTTACGCCTTACGCCTTACGCTTTAAGCCTAAAAATATGAAATTCATCCGCGTTTTTTTCCTCCTGTTCATTATTACACTATCTGCTAAAAGTCAGGATAAAATATTTTATATACACGGAAAGGTGGTGGATGAAAAAACGGGTTCTGTTCTCGCAAATGCCTCCGTATTTTGCCAGAATACAACGACAGGAACTATTTCCGATAGTGGAGGAAGATTTGCCATGCGTCTTGCAAGCGGCGGTTATGATCTGGTTATCTCATATACAGGATACGAAACACAGGTGCTGCGTGTAAGCAATTCAACAAAAGATAAAGATTCACTGCTCGTTCAAATGAAAGAAGAAAGTAAAAACCTGGGAGAAGTAGCGGTAACCGGCTCAGCCCTTGTTGCTGACGGATGGAATAAATACGGACAGTTTTTCCTTGATAATTTTATCGGCACTACAGCAAATGCGGCCCAATGCACGATAGAAAACAAGGATTCCATCAACTTTTATTTTTATAAAAAACGCAACAAATTAAAAGTAAAAGCAAAATCAGAAATCATCATCACCAATCTTGCGCTGGGATATAAAATCCGTTACCAGCTGGATTCATTCGTGAATGATTACAGCACCCATATAAGCAGTTATACCGGCTATCCGCTTTTTGAAAATTTAACCGGGACTGCCGAACAACAGGAGACCTGGTCAAAGAACAGATACAGGACTTATATCGGTTCGCGCTTACATTTCATGAGAAGTTATTACGACAGTACCCTGAAGGATGAGGGATTCCAGGTAGAAACATTGAATGCTCCCGAATCGGATAAAGGAACCATTTTAGATAATCCGTACGATCCCACGATTTATTCATTGGATAGCGGAACGGTGGATATTAATATCAACGGCAGAATAAGAGTAACATATACGGGACAGGTCCCGGATAAAAATTATCTGATGCAAAATCATTTTCCCCTGAGTGCAAAAGTGCAGGTATCGGCACTTGATATTCCTTCGGGTTTTTCTATCGAAGAGAACGGATATTTCTTTGAACAATCTGAAATCACCAATATGGGCTATTGGGCATGGAAGAAAGTTGCAGAACTGGTTCCGTATGATTACAACCCTGAATAACGCTTAACGCGGAACGCTTAACGCGAAACGCTTAAAGCGGAACGCCATTTTTAATTACAATTACTGAATTTTTCATTTTTATACTCTTGAACTTAAAATTTTCAAATAAGAAATATTGGCGTTAAGCGTTTCGCGTTAAGCGTTCCGCATTTCGCGTTAAGCGTTAAGCGTTACGCGTTAAGCGTTTCGCGTTAAGCGTTCCGCGTTAAGCGTTAAGCGTTCCGCGTTAAGCGTTAAAGGCCTGAATTTTCACTTCGGTCCTTAACTTTCTGCCACAGTTCAGGAATGCGTTTTATCCATACCAGTTCGCGCTTTTTGATGGATGCATCTTCTGCAGGCGTTCCAAAAAATATTTTTCCAGGTTCAATGGTTCCACCTACGCCGCTTTGCGCAAGTACAGTTACATTATCTCCGATCGTAAGTGTTTTACTCACGCCTACCTGTCCCCAGAGCGTAACCCCGTTTCCAATTTCAACAGCACCTGCAATGCCCACCTGTGCGGCTAATAAACAATTTTTTCCCAACACGGTATCGTGCCCGATATGAATCATATTATCCAGGCGTGATCCACTGCCAATGATCGTATCTCCGCTCACTCCCCTGTCAATTGTGCAGCTGGCACCAATCTCTACGTCATCTTCAATAACAACACGACCACAACTCAGCATTCTTTTATACCAGGATTCCCGATTCCTGTTCGTATTATAATAAAAAGCATCCGATCCAATCACGGTGCCGGCCTGGATCACTACATCATTGCCAATCACACAATGATCCATGATAGTTACATGGGGATGAATCATACATCGCTCACCGATCTGTACATGATTGCCGATGAAGACATCAGGATAGAGATAGGATGTCTTTCCGATTTGAGCACTGGGGCTTATTGATTGAACTGCACCTTCGAACGGACGGAAATGCCTGACTATTTTCTGATACGCTTCAAATGGCTGATCAAGGATCAGAAGTGCTTTATGCGGAGGGCATTCCACTAACTGATTGATGATGATAAAAGAAGCATCTGATTGTAAACACTTTTGATAATACTTCGGATGATCAACGAAAACCAGATCTCCTTTTTCTACTTTATGAATTTCGTTGATACCGGTTGCTGAGGCTCCGGTATTTCCAACAAGCTTTGCATCCAGAAATTCTGAAAGCCATGATAACGATACAGGCGAAGGAAACTTCATTGGGCAAATTTTGCTCAAACCTACATTAAAGTGCTTTTCCACACCCTAAAAAAAATTGTGCATAAAAAATATTGGAAAATTTTTCGGTATAGACAAAATTATTTCTAATATTGTGTAGGGATATTTATATCCCTGTACTTACTAACCCATCCAAATAGTAAAAGTCTCGCCGCCAGCGGGGCTTTTTATTTTACAGAATCTTTTTCAAACCCTTTATTCATCAGTGTTTCATTGAATACAATTGAATAAATACTATATCATATACAAACCATTTCAGGTCCTTTCGCAGTTTACGCCGGAAAATAAGAAAGCCTGCCTGAAGGATTTTTTTGAAGTTCCTACGGATGTTTACCCGGTTGGGCGCCTGGATTATGATAGTGAAGGTTTGCTTTTGTTAACAAATGACAAATCCCTCAATCACCGCTTACTTCATCCCAGTTTTGCACATGAACGAGAATACAGGGTACAGGTGGAAGGACTGATTACGAATGAAGCCCTACAGTTACTTTCTTCCGGAATTACTATTAACATAGACGGAAAACCCTGTCGTACTGCCGCAGCAAAAGCATCCCGTCTTCCTGATCATATAGTAATACCAGAAAGAATTCCGCCCATCCGATTTCGTCAGCATATTCCTACAAGCTGGATTAAACTGATTATAACTGAAGGAAAAAACCGCCAGGTACGCAAGATGACAGCAGCTACAGGTTTTCCAACTCTTCGTCTCATTCGTTACCGACTGGCTGGATTAACACTTGATTCCATGTTGCCCGGTGATATGATCGACATGAATCAAAACGATGTGTACGGCAAGCTCGGACTGCTTACGCACATTTAATTTATTACCTTTCAGGCATAAACAGTATAATATGGTTAAATCGATGACGGGTTTTGGAAGGGCAGAACAATCGGTGGGTGACAAAACCTTTCTGGTAGATGTAAAATCGCTCAATGGAAAACAATTTGAACTTCAGTTAAAACTTCCCGGATTCCTCAAGCCATATGAATTTGACATCCGCAAATTACTTTCAGATAAATTAGGCCGTGGCTCATTGGATTGTACTGTCAGTCTGAAACAAACGGGTAATGCAAAACCAGTAAGTATAAATACTGACCTTGCAAAAGCTTATTATGAAACCCTGGCAGATCTGTCCCGTCAACTTAACCAGGATCCTTCCAATATTTTAAGTACCCTGCTGAAATTACCCGAAGTGATCACACCGACCGGCGATACCCTGACCAAAGAAGAATGGCAGCAATTCAGCAAAGTAATTGAAATGGCAATAGAGGACCTGAATCAGCATCGGCTCAACGAAGGCCGCGTACTGGAGGAAGAACTTATACTGCGTATAAATAATATCAGCATTCAGCAGGAAGAGATCCTGAAACTGCAGCCATTGCGTCAACAGAAAATACGCGAGGGACTCGAAAAATTATTGAATGATCATATTGGCAAAGAAAACTATGACTCCAACCGCCTGGAACAGGAAATGATTTATTACCTGGAAAAAATAGATATCAGTGAGGAAATGGTGAGGCTGAAAAATCACTGCAATTATTTTAAGGAAGTACTGGCAGAGCCGGAAGAAAGCAAAGGAAAAAAACTATCCTTTATACTTCAGGAAGTGGGAAGAGAAGTCAATACAACGGGATCCAAAGCTTATGATGTCAAGATCCAGAAATGTGTGGTACTAATGAAGGATGAACTGGAAAAAGCCAAAGAACAAATCCTGAATGTATTATAGAGTGTAAAGCGTAAGGCTTAAGGCCTAATGCTTAAAGCCAAACGCTGATCGCCAACGACCAATTTCTAATTCATGCATAAGAACTTTTTACGGTTCATCCCTTTACTGTTTAATTTCGCAAAAATTCAGGAAGTGACAAGATCCATATTGTTTCTGTCGGCATTCAGCTTTATTACTGCCTGTAACTGGACTACAGGTGTTTTCGAAAAAAACCTTGAGTTCAATGATCATGAATGGTCGTCTTCCGTAAAGCCCGATATTTCATTTGAAATTAATGACACGGTTTCACTATATAATATTTACCTCGTAGTGCGACATACAGATGCCTATCATTTTAATAACATGTATGTGCGCGTTACTGTTAAAGAACCAGGATCAGGTCAGGGAAAAACAGGTGATTACGATCTTGAACTGGCCACGAATGGGAAGGGATGGATCGGAACGGCCATGGATGATATTTATGATGCACGCCTGCTCATTCAGCCAAAAACCAGGTTCAGGAAAACAGGTACTTACCATATTACTCTTGAACAACTCATGCGGGAAGATCCATTGAAGAATGTTCTAAGTGCTGGATTAAGAGTGGAAAGAACTGAGCAATAATGTGCCTGATGTGAAAATTTGGTCATGAAGGAATATGCAAATTAAATTTGGAAATGATAATATAGAAATGTGGGAATTGATATCCGCAATTTTCAACCGCCTACTCCCAACTAAATAAGTTTTAGGCTTTAGGCTTTAAGCTTTCGGCTTTAAAATGGCAATTAATCGTTATATAAATAAATGGCCCAATCGTGCAATAGTCATCTGCTGGCTCCTGCTTATTTATGTACTTGCTGCCCTGATCTGGTGGTATATCGCCCTCAACCAGCAGAATAACCAAATGGCATCATACAGACTGGAGCTTCTTCATCCCGATGATCCGCATTATACAGAAAAAGCCAATCAAATTAACAATTATCATAAACGGTTGTCGACTGCTTACAAGAGTGAGGGCCTGACTTTTATTTTGGTCATACTGGCCGGCGCCATTTTTTTGCGAAGTGCTGTAATGCGGCAGATCAGGATACAAAGACAGCAGCAGAATTTCATGATGGCCATTACACATGAATTGAAAACTCCGATTTCCATCGCGAAGCTGAATATGGAAACCCTGCAGAAATATCAGCTTGATGAATCAAAAAAAGAAAAGATCCTGAAATCTTCCCTGCAGGAAATTAACAGGCTGAATACACTGACTGGAAATATCCTGGTATCCGCCCAGCTGGAAGGTGGTTCTTATCTCTTCAACAGGGAAGAACTCAATTTCTCCCGGATTGTTGGGGATTCATGTCAGGATTTTATAAATCGCTTTCCCGGCAGGCCATGGAAAAACGAATTGGAGCCTGATTTATTTATCTCAGGCGATCCCCTCCTTATTCAGATACTCGTCAATAACCTGATTGAGAATGCGGTAAAGTATTCGGCACCAACAACACTTATTTCTGTTAGTTTAAATAAAGAAGGTGATCATGGTATCCT
>DATHNR010000150.1:0-5799 GCA_035485835.1 Puia sp. | reverse complement strand
TTAAACAGTTTACTGACGGTCTCGAGTATACGAAAACTGCCATGATGCTTTCGATCGCTGCATTGCCCATCAATATATTTCTGAACTGGTTACTCATCTACGGGAATTGGGGATTTCCCAGACTCGAGTTGGTGGGGGCAGGTTATGCGACGCTGATTACCAGGACGGTAATTTTTCTTGTGCTGGGGATTATTGTTTTAAAACACAGGACTTTCAATCGATTTATTGCCGTTCGCGAACACCAGTGGAAATATAGTCTGTCAACAATCCGGGAACTATTACGAATTGGTATACCCAGCAGTATTCAGATGGGAGTAGAGATCGGTGCATTTGCTGTTTCGGGCATTATCATTGGTACCATCAGTGCCATTTCTCTGGCGGCACATCAGATAGCCCTGAGTTGTGCGGCTTTTACTTTTATGGTTTCCATGGGCCTTTCACAGGCCGGTTCGATCAGGGTGAGTAATGCTTTTGGAAGATCAGATTGGGATAAGATCCGCGTAATTGGAAAAACAACTTTTATCACTGCTTTTCTATATGGTTGTTTCTGTGCGATTGCCTTTATAATCTTCCGTTGGCAATTACCGTTGGTATTTAATAAAAATCCTGAAGTTGTTCATTTAACAGCCATCCTTTTACTGTTTGCTGCTGTTTTCCAGATCTCTGATGCTACACAGGCAACGGGTGCCGGACTATTGCGCGGCATAAAGGATGTGAGGCTGCCTACTATATTAATTACGATTGCTTACTGGGTAGTTGGTCTTCCCGTAGGTTGCTTATTTGCCTTTCATTACAATATGGGCGCAGCCGGTATGTGGCTGGGATTGATTCTGGGACTTACACTGGCTTCGGTTTTTCTTGGCACTCGTTTTTTATCGATGGCAAGGAAGGGTGGTCTGCAGCAAACGGCCTGATCAGGACTTGAGTCTGTCCAATCCCATGGCCAGGTCTTCAATCAGGTCGTCAATATATTCTATACCGATAGAAAGTCTTAAAAGATTATCCGGGCTTCTCGGCGATTTACCTTCAGCAGATCTGCGGTGTTCTACTAAACTTTCAACGCCTCCGAGACTCGTAGCATGTTTAAATAATTTCATGTTGCCGGCGAATTGAATGGCCTGTTTCTCTCCTCCCTTCATTTTAATTGAAATCATGGATCCGAATAATCCGTGCATCTGACGACGGGCAATATCATGGTTGGGATGATCAGGAAGTCCGGGGTAATAAACCTGCTCAATGAGTGGTTGCGCTTTGAGAAAATTAGCAATGAGTTCAGCATTTTTTGTTTGTCGTTCAAGGCGCAGGGAAAGTGTAGCAAGGCTTCTGTTTAAAAGCCAGCAGTCAAACGGTGATGGAACAGAGCCACCGATGACCTGATATTCACGAATTTTTTCTGCCAGTTCATTTTTCTTTTTTATTATGATACAGCCACCCAGTACATCTGAATGACCACCGAAGAATTTAGTGGATGAATGAAATACCAGATCGGCACCGAGTTCGAACGGTCTTTGAATCAGCGGGGTGGTCCAGGTATTGTCGCAGCCTACGAGGATGTTTTTTGATTTTGCGATTTTACATATCAAACTGATATCCGATATTTTCAGCATCGGGTTAGATGGCGTTTCGACAATGATCAGCCTGGTATTTTTCTGAATGGCATTTTCAAGAGCCGCGGCATCTGTCATATCAACTTCCGTATAAGAAATTTTCCATTTGGGCAACATCGATTTTACCAGGTATGCAATTCCGTGATAACAATCATCCGGAATTATAATATGTGTTTCGGGTTCAAGAACTGTCTGCGCAAGTGCCATTGCCGCAGCCATTCCTGATGGGAAAGTAAATGCTTCTTCGCCGCCTTCCAGTTTTGCGAGTTTTGTTTCGAGACCGCGCCTGTTGGGATTATCCCAGCGTGTATATACATAACCTTTTCCACCGATAACACCATTTTCATCACGTTCAAAAGTAGTTGTTACATGGATCGGGCTCATTACTGAACCGATTCCATCTTCTATATGTCCGGCATGTACTGACAGTGTATCGAAATGCATTACTCTTTTTTCGTAAAGATAATCATTGGGGGCGTAAGGCGTAAGGCGTAATGCGTAAGGCGTAAAGCGTAAGGCGTAAAGCGTAAAGCGTAAGGCAAGTGTGGAAGTATTCTAAACAGTAAATATCAACTGTCAACTAAAAGCCTTAAGCCTTACGCTTTACGCTTTACGCCTTACGCTTTACGCTTTACGCCTTACGCATTATGCTTTAAGCCTTTTGATCTAAATTGTGTTGAAAAAATCTAAAGTATGCCTGGCACACCTTCCGTAATGAGTCTTCATCTCAGATACCGACTATGGATTGCAGAATTAAATTTCGATATTAATGTGCTGCGGATATTCGGTGACTACCTCAATGAACTCAGGGCCAAGCGAAAGGAGGCGGAAGTAAAATCCAGGAGTGATTATTTTGAAAAAGAATTCACGGCTTTAAGAGCGGAAATCGATGAGATGCGCCATGAAATGCATATCGCCAAAATGAATATGGGTGAATACTCGCGTGACGGAAAACCTTTTGATTTCAGAAAATATAATAAAGAAAATCACAGTCCGATAAAAAAACGGCTGGCTGCCTATAAGGCTAATTTTAAAAAAATAAATACTGAATTCGGAGAATTTGAAGGGAAGTGGCTTTCATAAAAAAACACCGGACGAAATCCGGTGTTTTTTTATGAGATATGAGATATGAGATATGGGTTATAAGTTATGGATTAAGGGATATAAAATTTTACAAATTTTGATACAACTCATAACCCAT
Organism: Puia sp.; assembly: GCA_035485835.1. Classification (GTDB taxonomy): domain Bacteria; phylum Bacteroidota; class Bacteroidia; order Chitinophagales; family Chitinophagaceae; genus Puia. The sequence goes on along the minus strand of DATHNR010000150.1, from coordinate 2,991 downwards.
ATCTCATAACCCATAACCCATAGCTAAGTATACCTATTTAATAGACACAAACACTTTCGTTTTGGCCCAGCTCATAGAGAATCCTTTGTCGAATTCCTTATCTGAAACAGTGTAGATCAGTTTTTCCTGAACATCCTTAAGATCCTTAGGTTTAACTGTTACTACCAGCACATTTTTTGCCGGATCGAAGTTTGCAGATTCATCATTTTTAACTCCCCATTGTCCGGTTTGCGAGTTGAAAATAATTGACCATTCTTTATCGCCCGGTGTCATAAACAGGCTGTATTTGCCGGCCGGCAGGTCCTTGCCTTCCACTTTAATAGGTTTGTCAGTTGTAAAAATAGTGGCTTCGTTTGCACCAGCCCTCCATGGTTTACCGAAAGGAAGCAGGCCTCCGAAGATTGTTCTGCCTTTAACGGAAGGACTGCTGTAATCAATCGTTATCGTTGCGTCTTTTATTTTTCCTGTTGCAGTAGCCGGGGGACTAGGCCTTTTGCTTTTATCCTCCTGAGCCCATAAATGACTGCAAAATAAAACTCCGACGAATGCAATACCGATGATCCTGGCAAGAAATGTTTTTTTCATATGAAAGTTGTTGTGTGAAAAAAGAGGTTTGATTCGATATAAAGTTATACAATTTCATGCCATACAATTCCAAGATTCCATATTTCATTCTACAAATCTTCATGTCATTTCATGAATTTTCATTCTCATGTTTCAGAAATGGCAGAATGGGTAAAACTTTTCCCAAATTTATTTCTAACGGTAATTTTTTTTTAACATAAAATAAGGAACTTGCCCTGCCGAAAACGGAATTTCTTCAATTAAAAAAAAATACATGAAACGATTTGCTGCTTTTTTATTACCCATGCTGGTTATAATTATTATTGCCGGCTGTAACGGTTCACAGTCATCTTCTTCCACCTCCGACAGCACCGCTGTGAAGTCGGACAGCAGTACTGCAAAAACAGATTCTTCCTCAGGATCGACGGCTGGATTTAAATTGGGGGTTCAGATGTGGACGTTTATGAAATTCTCATTTTCCGATGCCCTGGACAAAGTGGACAGTGCAGGTATAAAAAACATTGAAGCTTTTATAGGACAAAAGCTCGGAGGGGGAATGCAGGGTTCTTATGGTTTTGATATGTCAAAGGAAACTCGTGAAAAGCTAAAAAACTTACTGCAGAAGAAAGGGATTCAGATCGTAGCGATGGGAGTCATTACTCCAAAGAACAAACAAGAATGGATCAAAACATTTGAGCTTGCCAAGGAATTTGGATTGAGCTATATAACTGCTGAACCGATAAAAAGTCAATGGGATATTGCGGATAGCCTTGCTGGTGTCTACGGAATTCCTATTGCTATTCACGATCATCCAAAACCCAATATGTACTGGAGTCCCGATTCTGTTCTGGCAGCCATCCAGGGTCATTCTCATATCGGCTCATGTGCAGATATCGGCCACTGGGCAAGGAATGGTTTAAATCCGGTTGACTGCATCAGGAAATTAGAGGGCCATATTATTGGTGTTCATCTCAAGGATGTAGTAAAATTTAATAATCCTGAGGCTCCTGACACGCTGGTAAGCAAAGGAGTGGTTGATTTACCTTCTGTACTCGCAGAATTAAAAAGACAAAACTTTAAAGGGATGCTTTCTATTGAACATGAATCTAACTGGTATCATAGTGTTCCGGACGTGATTTTCACAAAGAATTATTATGATTCACTGGTCCAGAAATTGCAATAGTATGATGGATTAACAAACAGTTTACATAGGGTTTTTCCTGATTCGCGTTAAGTGAATTAGTAATTAAACCTATTAAATAGTATGCAGTCATACTAAAAACAACATGTATGAAGAAATCATTCATTAGAGTATTTGTATTTGCCTTCTTTGCACTGGCTTTTGGATTAACCGCTGGTGCACAGACAATTTATGTAAAGGTCAGACCTCCCGTTCCTACGGCAGTTGTTGTCAGACCAGCTCAGCCTTCACCCCACCATGTTTGGGTTGCTGAAGAATGGACTCCTCGTGGAAGTGGTTATGTTTATGCCGGTGGTTATTGGGCAGCTCCTCCACATGAAGGTTGGATTTGGGTTCCCGGCCATTGGAAAAGACACCACGAATATGGTGAATACTGGGTTGCCGGTCATTGGAGAAGACCTTAACGCTTAACGCTTAACGCTTAACGCGTAACGCTTAACGCGTAACGCTTAACGCGTAACGCGAAAGATAGTGAATGGTTTATGGTAAATGGTTTAACCATCTATTATAAACCATTTATTGTTATTTTCAATTGAGTTCAGCGTTTCGCGTTAAGCGTTAAGCGTTACGCTTTCTGCGTTGGATATCCCTTGGCGACCCAATCTGTTTTAATATTATGTTCCAGGTTGAGGAGGTGGGCATTGCTGAATTTCATTTCATTCAGCAAAATAAATGCGGGCCTGATATTCGGGCAATGCTCAAAAGGACAACATCCGCAATAGATAACAATATTTGCATCCAGTGGCAGTTGGCTAAGCTGCTTTTTTAATTTTTCGAGATTTTCTTTTTCATGAACAGGTCCCATATCCAGAGATCCTTTTATTAATGCTCCGGGCCCGACGGAAATAATAATCGGCTTTTTTGCAGTGGAGTTCGAAATAACAGCAGCCAGCTCAGACGGTGCCAGGAGCTGACTGGCCGTCCATGGGTCAGGTCCGCCTTCTTTCATTCCTTTATATTTATTAAAGGCAATACTTGCAGTAATGATTAAAATAAAAACGATCCGATATTTCATATTCAGCAGTTTATAAGATTTATCATCAATTAAAATTAATCAATTTCCCGCAGGATATCCCTGCGAAATTTCCTGAGAATCATTTCGGATATTGGTCTTCCTTTTCAAACCTTCCCTGACCTGGATACCAGGGCCCCTCCAATCTGTATTTCTAAATCCCCATGATCATTTTAAGTTCCATACCCTGCTTCTTCAGAATAATTTTCTAAAT
>DATHNR010000149.1:0-11093 GCA_035485835.1 Puia sp. | reverse complement strand
GGTGGTGGCTATATTAATCTTGCAATGGGTTATGAAGGGGAAGATGTAGCCCGCAAATTTAATGAATCCGGTATTGCAGCATTTGTTTTGAAATACCGTATTCCTGATGATAACACTATGATCCGAAAAGAAATTGGCCCTCTTCAGGATGCGCAGCGTGCGATATTGATAATTCGGTCAAGGGCGAAGGAATTTGGCATAGATACAAATCGTATAGGAATCATGGGTTTTTCTGCGGGAGGTCACCTGGCTTCAACCGCAGGAACTCATTTTGAAAAAGATTATATCGATAACCCGAATCATGTCAGCCTACGTCCTGATTTCATGATCCTTATTTATCCTGTGATCAGCTTTAAAAATTACCACATCGCACATTTGGGTTCTATGCATAATTTGCTGGGCGTCCATCCTTCTGCGGATTTAATAAATGAATTTTCGAATGAAACGAAAATAACGGATCAGTCCCCTCCAGCTTTTCTCGTTCATGCTAAAGATGACAATGCCGTTCCTTTTGAAAATAGTATCGTTTTTGCTGATTCTCTTAAAAAACACCATATTCCTGCTGAAATTTTTCTATATGAGCGGGGAGGACATGGTTTTGGAATGACCAATAAAACCAGCAGTCAATCGTGGATGGATCTTTGTATCCGGTGGATTCAAAACCGGAAGCCTGTGGATTGATGCTTATAAAGGCCATTGAGAAAAGTTAGAGAAAGCTTATAAATTACCACTTTTCAGTTAATTTTTCTTTTGGCATGATTTTTTGCTTTGTATTTGAAACAACTTCAGATGCATACGATTCGCGGGCAAAAAACAATTGAAGTATCTCAGGCTGGCTTCAGATCCTCCTTTGCTAGGCCGGATTCAACAAATCAGTCAAACAGATTGAAAATCAGGGAATTTATCTCCTGGTCCTTATGTTTCGCAGTTATTACGGTAATAACGGGTCTTTTAAAGGTTTTAAAAATTGGGATAACGATGGATACGGTTACATCAGTTCTTTTCTATTTTTCCATTGCCGGTCTGGGCTGGTTTATTTATAAGATATTTTCACTTCCCAAATATCCCGTTCAGGGGAACAATAACCATGATTTGGGGAACACTAAAGTTCTTCATGAGTTAAACTAAAATTGTCCCGGCTATCCGTGCTGCAATTATTAATCCGGTAAGAAGTTTAAAAACAGTATAAGCCGTTAACTAAAATAACCTGCCAGCAGGCTTCGTTCTTTGGATGTCAAAATGAAATAATTTTGGATCTTTTGAATATTTTTTTTCCAATAATTAGTTATTAAGGCAAAGACCGGCATGCAAATAAGCAGAACTTGTATCCAGACATTCTTAAAAAAGATGTAACCAAGAATATTACAAAAAATCCAATAAACAGGATAAGTAAAAAAAGGAATTGTAAACATGGCTGAATCGTGATATGCTGAGCCACCAGTTTTTCTCCCAATAAAAAATTTTAAGGGATAATAAAGAAGACCATGGGAGACCCAACCTATAATTCCAGGTACTGCAAGTAGTAATACAAGCATCAGACGCCCTGAAATGGTTTGAGACAGGGATATTAGATAGCCAGGTTTTTCCAGTTTTGAAAAATAGGTTTGATTTCTTTCTTCATTTAATTTATCCTGAAGTTCTTTTATTTTATATGAATGCGTTGGCGGACTATTTCTAGCCAGGAATTGCGCCCTCTCAGGTAACTTTACAGTTTGGAGAACTATATCGTTTATGTTTTCTCTAATCAAAATATTTAAAGATTGGATTTTTTCTGTTTCAGTATTTCCAGTAAGTCTTTCCCTTATTAAAATGGGTTCTGCGAATTGAATAATTACTGTTTTACCAGTTCGGTTAAATGAATTATAATTTATGCCAATGGGTTGTATCTGAAGTTTAAACTTAAGTGATTCCTGATTTATAGCTGCCATCGTAATGCGTGCAGTTACTTTTTTCATGGGTCCAAGTTGCCATTTATTTTCAGAAATACCTTCAGAAAATATTAATACGATTCCGTTGTTTAATAAAACATCCACACAGGCAGAAAAACTTTTTTCATTGAGATCCTGGTTTTCATTTTTATCCTTCAGCCGATAAACCGGAATGATATGAAAGGCATTTTTTACCTGTTGGAAAAGAAATTTATCGGTTATTTCTCCCATAGCCAGGAAGTGGACGGGCTCTTTGAAACAGGAAGCGATAATAATGGCATCCAGAAAGGAATTAGGATGGTTGGAAGCAAGAATCAGGGGCCCTTTAGATTTCAACGGAACCTTATCATTTACATGGATATGGCTGCAATAAATTTTGAGCACCATTTTTACAAAAAAGCGTATAAAATGATATATGGGATTTATTTGTCAGTCCACGCATATAAAACGCGTTTTTTATTCCTGAAAATCTGGTTTTCGTATATATAAATATCCGGACCGTTTATTTTTTTTACATTTCCATGGTCAATTACGGTCAATTGATAGTTAACCTGAATGATATTTTTGTTTACTGTGAAACTAAGGCTTTGAAAATTTGAATAGGAAGAAGAAGTATTGGGAGGCAAATAACAGTCCTGACCGATTATCAATTTTGCAACTTTGTCATCCGGAAAATATTTTTTAATCATATTTTTTTGTGCATCCGATCCCTGTTTTCCCAATCCAAGCGCGGAAGTCAGTTCACAATGCAATTCGATACAATCTGTTCCTCCCATTGCACTGTATAATGCAGCTAAGCCTTTGAGATATTCAGGGAGTCCGGCGATTAATGCACTGTTTACTTTTTTAGTATTTATTGGGATTATAATATATTTTTTTTGCGCATGGGCAGCTGTGCAAACAAACAGCAGGGGCAATAGAAAGAATAAAGTAAAGGCAGATTTCATTATGATTTTTATTCCGTAAAATATGAAAGCAATAACCGTATCCATGAAAATATAGTAAAATTGCAGCCTCATGAAAAATATTTCCATTCGTCCGATCCGTGCATCAGACAATACCTTTATCGCTGCAATCATTCGAAAAATCCTCATTGAGTTTGGGGCAAATAAACCGGGAACGGTTTATTTTGATCCGACAACTGATAATCTTTTTCAATTATTTTCTATTCATAATGCCGCATATTATATAGCGGAAGTCAATGGTTGCATCGTAGGTGGTTCTGGTGTTTTTCCAACATCCGGCTTGCCGAAAGGATGTTGTGAACTGGTGAAGCTATATCTTATTCCTGAAATGAGGGGGCAGGGACTGGGTCTGCTCCTTATGGAGAAATGTTTCCAAACAGCCATGGATTTTGGATTTACACAGATGTATTTGGAAACCATGCCGGAATTACGCACGGCAATCGGTTTATATGAAAAAGGGGGGTTTTCATTTCTTCCGGGACCGCTCGGTCAATCTGGTCATTTCGGATGTGATCTCTGGATGATCAAAAATTTAACATGACTGTTATACCGTTACCCCGGTTTTTATCCGGGAACTCAGCCTGATCATGAACAGCCCCATTACAGCAATAATAGCAAATGAAATACGCAGGCTGCTTGCCTGCGCAACATATCCTATCATTGGCGGCACCAATAGAAAACCCAGGTATCCAAGTGAGGAGATAGATGCCAATGCTGCGCCAGGATTAGACATAGGAATTTTTCCAGCCAGACTGAAAACAAAAGGAACGACGCATGAAACACCGAATCCTGTGAGGAGGTAACCGATGAGCGTAAGCGGGATATATGGAGATAACACTGTAATTGCGAATCCGCTAAAAATCAATATTCCGCTTGCCGCTAATACGCGCTGGATGCCAAACTTATCTGCCATACGATCGCCAGCCAGTCTTCCACTGGTCATAGCAACCATATAAATTACAAACGCTATTGTTGCGATAGCTTTAGAACCATGTAATACCTGTCTGATATAAATACCGCTCCAATCATACATCGTATTCTCGCAGGCCATCGATGTGAAACAAATCAACGAAAATACAAGCATACTCTTAGGAGGAAGAGTAAAAATAGATCTCTTTACACTATGATCCGGCCGCTGATCCAATGCATCTTTATAATAGTAAAGTGTTAGTGCAGTAAGTAAAAGACTTACTCCGAGTAAATGCCAGGCAGGTATAATGTTCAGGGTAACCATTAAGTATCCGATGGCAGCGCCTGCAAAACCAGCCATACTCCATACTGCGTGAAAAGAACTCATTATAGACCTGTTATAAAGTGCCTGCACCCCAATAGCCTGGGCATTCATGGAAAGATTCATCATATTCCTGGAAGAACCGAAAAAAAACAATGCAATTCCTAACATCCATGTATATCCGCAGAAACCGATGCAGGCGAGCACACCGTTATAAACTATCGCACCTATAAGCATGATTGTGCGGCTTTTGAAATGATCCAATAATTTCCCGGTAAAAGGCATTGTAAGAATCAAACCAACGGGCATCATAAAAAGCAGGGTCCCGAAATGTGCGTCATTTAGTTTCAGCGACTCTTTGACCCCGGGAATCCTGGATGTCCAGCTGGAATAGCCAAAACCGGAAATAAAAAAATATATGGCGTTAGCACGACGAAGTCGGGTGAGAGAAGTTTCTTGCATTCGGATAGCAAATATAAGAAAGGCCCAGGGGACGATCGGAGTTAGGATATTTTAAAAATTGCAGCACCGGCAAAAGTTGCGAGAAGACCCAGGACAACACTTCCCAAAACATATAGCATGAAGTAGAAAATAGACCCCTGCTTTATGAGGATCAAACCGTCATAAGAGAAAGTTGAAAAAGTTGTATAACCGCCGCAGATACCGGTGATGAGAAATAAACGCCATTCAGGGTTGAAGCCGGTATATTTTGCGGCGAGTGAATAAAAGACACCGATAAGGAAACAACCGGTAATATTAACCAGAAAAGTCCCCAGTGGAAATGCCAATGGAACGTGCCGCCCAATAAATAATGATAACGTATAACGAAATATACTTCCAATTCCTCCTCCAATACCTACGAATAAAATTGCCCGCATCTTAATTTTTAAATATTATTTATTAATGTCATCATCACTGTGATTTCAAAAATACATATGGATCATACTCCACAAAAGGATTTTGAGGCGTAGTTAATGATGTAACTTTATTGCCAGATAATTCAAATTTCACCTGAAAAATCCCATACAGGATATTATTATAAGTTAACAGCCATTCACCTTTGTCCATATAATCAAGTGTTGCTGAAAGATCAGGTTTTGTTTCATAATGGATAATAAGCTGGTTATTGGACTGACTGATCCGGATCTTGCCATACAAAGTGTTTTTATAAATACCCGTATAAGCAGATAAGGGAATTTCGGGTTTATTTGATTTAACACGCGCTTTCCAACTGTTGATCTCGTTGATATCTTTTGAAGTCTGTTCCAGGAAATCCGGTAAATTCTCCAGACTCCTGTTCACATAAGGTACTCCAAGATAAGCGTCTAAGATCTGATAACGCAGATCTTCAAAGAAGTATTGATTGTCGTTATTTGTAAGAATGGCAATGCCAAGATTCTCTTCAGGAACAAAACAAACATTACTTACCATACCTCCTGCGCCGCCTGTATGCCAATAAATTTGGCGTCCTGCATAATCGGCCATAAATAATCCAAGCCCATAACCCATGAAATGAGTTGGATATGACTGAGATTTTATGCTTTTCACCCAGGAGTTTGCGATCCTTGTTTTTTGAAGTGCTTCCCAGGCGATTATTTCCTTTCCCTGGTATCTGCCACTGTCCAGCTGCATGAATAACCAATGAGAAAGATCGTTCACATTACTAATAATCGCCGCAGCAGGAGCAAGGTTATTCCAGTTGTCGTAAGGAACTCTGTTTAGTTTATCAGAATATGAAGTCGTATATGGAATCGCAACATCCGGCTGATCAGCCACGCCTGTGGATAGTACCATGGTATGGTTCATGTCCAGAGCATCAATGAAATTCTTTTGAACGAATTGTTCCCAGGATTCGCCGGTAACGATGGGAATGATCTGGCCTGCAGTCAGGAAACAGCTGTTGCAATAACCAAATTCCTGCCTGAAATGAAATGGTGGTTTCAGGTAGCGCATCCTTCTCATAATTTCTTCACGACTCAGAGAAGTATTCCAGAAAGTAAAATCGCCTTCAAAGGTTTTTGTACCAATATGATGTGAAAGCATATCACGAATGCTTACCAGTTTTGTAGAAGTAGAATCATATAACCGGTAATTCGGAAAATATTTTGTAATCGGATCGTCAAGCGAAATCTTTCCCTGTGTTTCAAGCATGGCCAGGGAACTGCCTGTAAATAGTTTTGTATTACTGGCGATCATGAAAAGTGTATTTTCATCCACCGGTTTGTTCGTTTGAATATCTTTCACGCCGTAACCCTTCATCCAGACTACTTTTCCATCTTTCACTATTACAACAGCGAGACCAGGCAGATTCCAGTCCTTCAACCCCTTCTGAATATAACTATCCAGGCTGTCCCTGACAAAAACAGGCATAGGTGATTGTGCACTTAGAGATTTGAACAGGAGAAAAAATAATATATTGCTGAAGAAATTTTTCATTTAAAACGAGTAAAAATTAAAAACTATTTTCAGACTCTTAAGAATACTTTTTTGAGATACAGGAAGTACAGGAATGCCCATTTAACGGCAACATAGCATATGGCCATGACAACCGGTGCATATAAGACAGGTGTCAGCTGCCCCAGCCATTGAAAGAATCCGTTTGTTGCATATTCCCAATTGATAAAATGGCCTGATAAATAAATCAGGATGGAATTCATGCCGATCACTTTAAAGAAGAATGCCCATTTTTTATATCCCTTCACATCTATAATATAGTAGAAAAGGGAAAATAATAAAAGGCTGATTCCACCTACGAGACAAACAAATGAACTTGTCCAGAGATTTTTATTGATCGGAAAATTGAAATTCCAGATTAATGCGATCATGATGAGGATGACCCCTGAAACAGCCATCCAGAAAGATTTTCTACCTCCGTTGTGACTGCTTTTCTTAATATAAGTTCCGGTTAAGATACCCAGCAGGCCTGTACTGATTGCCGGAATGGTAGACATGATCCCTTCAGGATCATGAATTCCCAGGTATAGTTTTCCGGGCATGATGGTTCGGTCAATATAAGATGCAAAATTTCCTTCCATTGTCAAATCGCCCATGGGGAAACCAGGTGCCGAAGTAAATTTCAACAGGATCCAATAACCAATTATAAGTGACCAGAACCAGATGATCTGGGTATTTCTTTTCGTATATATGTAAATGATATTCGCAAACATGTATGCAAGACCGATTCTGCCCAGCACACTGCCGAACCTGATGTCTGAAATGGGCCGAAGATGCAGGCCATTGTTGTGGAATATTCCCAATAGCACGAGTATTAATCCTCTTTTTATTACACGCATCAAAACTTTTTTCCGGCCATTTCCTTTTTCAAGTTCTCTTCCTATTGAATATGGAGAAGAAACACCTGCCATAAATAGAAATAGTGGGAAGATCAGGTCATAAAGATGAAAACCGTTCCATGCAGGGTGTGTAAGCTGGTTTGCGAATCCTCCCCAAAATGGAGAGCCGGTTGCCTGCGCAAGAGTGTTTACAATATCTTCAGCACCCAATATCCAGAACATATCAAATCCTCTGAGTGCGTCAAGTGAATAAAGGCGTTGTCCGCCAATTGGACCAAGGGGAGAATCCTGAGCCTGGACCTGGCTATGATGTTTGCTCATGTAATATTTTATAGAATGAATATAGCTAAAAAATGATTCTGATTTTTTTTGATAACTTCCGATCATGAAATTCTTATTAACCATTTTATTTGTTTTCCTATATGTGCAGGCATTTTCACAACTCCATTTATCTGCGATATTCAGCGACCATATGATTTTACAAAGGGATAAACCTTTGAAAATCTGGGGAACTGCAGGGGCAGGTGAAATGGTAAATATTTCCCTTAAACAGGTTAAAGCTTCAGCCAGGGCAGGTAATGATGGGAAGTGGCTGATCACCATGCCGGCTTTTTCTGCCGGTGGCCCACACATTCTGACAATTAAATCCGGAAATGAAACAAAGATATTTTCGGATGTATTATTCGGAGAAGTCTGGATCTGTTCAGGTCAGTCAAATATGGAGTTCAGGGTCAAACAGGCGATGAATGCTAAATATGAATTACACCGGGCAAATAATCCTTTGATAAGACAAGTAAGTATTCCCCATAAATTGACATTTCATCCTGAAGAATTTGTCGACTCCACGCAATGGGTTATTTCTACTCCGGAAACAACCGGAGAATTCACAGCTGTCGGATATTTTTTTGCTCGCGATATATTCGAACACCTTCGGGTGCCAATCGGATTAATATATGATAACTGGGGAGGTTCACAGGTAGAAAGCTGGATCAGTGGTGATGCCATGATGGGTTCGGATGAATTGAAGGATTATGTAAAACAAATGCCTGGCAACTGGGATGCATCCAATGCACGGGTTGAAAAAGAAATTATATCAAATCTTAAGAAACTGAATGGAGAGAAAATGCCGGTAACGGATGAAGCCATTATTCTGAAAGCGGATTATAATTTTTCGGGATGGATGCCATCTGCCGTGCCAACAAGCTGGGACTGGATCGGCCTCCCATCTTATCGGGGTGAAGGTTATATGCTAAGGGAAATCATGGTGGATTCAATACAGGCCTCACTTCCATCCGTTTTAAGTTTAGGTTTGAATGATATTCGTTTCCGCTGGTTTGTTAATGGCAACGCTTTCCCCAGAACAACAGATAAAATTTTTACTGTTTCACTTCCTCCTTATACCTGGAAAGCCGGGAGAAATCTGCTGTTGCTCGAAATAGGTCCACAGCAGGTTCCTGACTGGTGGGCAATGGGGGTTCGAGGTGAAAATGATCAGATTTATCTGGATTTTGATGGAGAGAGATTTTCTCTTGTGGATGAAAAATGGAAAATGTTGCCCACATTAAATAAGCCCCATCATTATATGCAGTGGATGAATAATGAGGGCACTATTATATATAATGGAATGCTTCACCCCATCATACCATATTCTATCCGGGGCGTTTTATGGTATCAGGGAGAGAATAATACTGACCGTGCTGTAGAATATGGCAAAACATTTCCCCTGATGATCGAAAGCTGGAGAAAGGAATGGAATGATCCTTTTCCTTTTCTGTTTGTACAGCTGGCTGATTTTGGATCAAATGAAAGCAGTAATGCCGGAAGCAAATGGGCTGAATTAAGGGAATCACAAACAAAAACACTTCGGTTATCCAACACCGGTATGTCTGTTACAGCGGATATAGGCGACCCGAAGGACATTCACCCTAAAAATAAGCAGGAAGTGGGCCGGCGACTCGCTGCAATTGCATTGAACGATGTGTATGGATTTAATCAAACCTGCAATGGACCTCAATATGACTCGGTTTACTTTTCTCGTGGTAAAGCCACTTTATTTTTTAAATCAACAGGGAAGGGGCTTATTGCAAAAGATAAAAACGGATACCTTCGCGGATTTGAGATAGCCGGGCCGGACCGGAAATTTTATTATGCGCGCGCATTTATTCAGGGGAAAGAAATTGTGGTAAGCGCAGATTCCGTTGAAAATCCGTTAGCTGTCAGGTATGGTTGGAGTAATGCACCCGACGATATCAATTTATATAATGCAGACGGATTTCCAGCTTCACCATTCAGGACTGACCATTGGCCGGGAATTACCGATTCGGTGAGGTTCTTTAAGAAATAAATCGTTGTACGTTTATCGTAGATCGTGAATCGACTTTAGCCCAGACGATTAACAATAAACGATTTACCATCCACGATTACATCATGGTTGACCTGTAACGTTAGAATACGCTTCCTTCCCACCCACCACGGTAAGCAGGATTTTTGTTTCCCTGATATTTTCGGGCGCAATTGAAAATAAATCTTCCGAAAGAACGGTAAAATCTGCCAGCATTCCAGCCTTAAGCTTGCCCGTTTTATTTTCCTGAAAAGCGGCCCAGGCGTTGTTTACAGTATAACATCGCAAAGCCTGATCAACGGAAATTTTCTGATCCGGAAACCAGCCTCCGGGATTTTTATCGTCCAGTGTTCGTCTGGTAACCGCTGCATAGATACCTGCAATTGGATCCAGTGGTGCGACTGTCCAATCGGATCCGAAAGTAAGATTAGCATGGGTATCGAGTAATGATTTAAATACATAAGTTCCTCTGAGTCTCGCACTATCCAGCCTTTTTGCTGCCCACTTTCCGTCATCAATAGCATGATATGGTTGCATGGAAGGAATTACCTGCAGTTTTGCAAAGCGATTTATATCTTCAGGTGTTAGATGTTGCGCATGTTCAACCCTGAATCTATGGTCTTTTCCGGGATGAAGATTTTCTGCTTCCTCATAAACATTCAATATCCAGTCGTTTGCGTGATCTCCGATTGCATGAGTAGCAATATGTAATCCGACAGAATCTGCGGCAAGGATCCATTTTCTCAAAAGATTTGTGTCGGTAACCTGTAAGCCTGTAGATTTGGGAGCATCCAGATAAGGTTTAAAAAACCATGCTGTTGTGGAACCCAGTGAACCATCGACAAAACCTTTGAGACCTCCCCAATGTAACCGATCATCACCCCAACCATTGTTTTTTACAAAAGAATCCAGCTTCTGCCAGCTGCGAATAGCTACAAAAGAATAAATGCGGATAGGTAGTTTCCCGGAAGCTTCCGCGCGGCGGTAGGTTGCCATATCTATCCACCCTCCGTAAGATCCCATATCGTGTACCTGTGTAAGTCCATGCGATAAAGCGTGCGCGGCTGCTTTTTGGAGCGCATCGTCAAGTTCATTTTCTGTCTGCTCAGGAATCACATTATAAATGAGGCTGGTGGCTTCATCGCGTAAAATACCGGTAGGCTCACCTGTTTTTTGATCTTTCACAATTTCTCCGCCCGGAGGATTGGGCGTATTTTTTGTAATACCAGCAAGTTTTAAGGCAATGGAATTAGCGAGTCCCATATGTCCGTCATAACGGTTGATAAAAACTGGATGTTGTCCGCTTACACTATCGATCCATTCTTTACGGGGTAG
>DATHNR010000148.1:0-4506 GCA_035485835.1 Puia sp. | reverse complement strand
CAACCATCTGAATCGTAGAGCAGTTGGGATTCGCTATTATTTTATCGTTGGCGGTCAGGGCATCGGCATTCAGTTCAGGCACCACCAGCTTTTTTGTAGGATCCATTCTCCAGGCAGAAGAATTATCTATAACTGTAATTCCTGCTGCTGCAAATTTTGGTGCCCATTCAAGAGATGTGCCTCCTCCTGCAGAAAAAATTGCAATAGCAGGCTTCGCAAGAATGGCATCGGTCATGCTCACAACAGTCCACTCCCTGTTATTGAAAAGGAGCTTTTTGCCGACGGACTTTTCTGAGGCAACAGGAATCAGATCAGTAACCGGGAAATTTCTTTCAGCCAATACTTCGAGCATTTTGGTACCTACCAGCCCGGTAGCACCCACAACAGCAACTTTCATTGTTTTTTACAGTTTTGAATTATTAAAAATCAAAAAGCCTTCCCTGGTGTGGGAAGGCTTATATCTTGAATATACAAAATGTCAGACACCTTCCCCTGCTAAGGGCATCTTGGTGTTCTTCTTTGTATATGTTGAAATCACGTTCATTCTGACCGTAAAAATAGCCTACGATTTTTTTTAAACCAAATTATTTTTAAGAAAATGATTTTTAATGCCTATTCGTCTATTTGCATTTTATCTTTTCTGCTCGATCATGCCATTATTTACAGAGGCTCAAAACCGTTATGATATTCTGATAACAGAATGCCTGCCTGATCCTACTCCTTCCATGGGGTTACCAGAAAGCGAATTCATTGAACTGAAAAATTGTTCATTGCATGATTATAATCTGCGCAATTGGAAAATCAGTAATGGCAATAGTTCAGCAACAATAAAAACGGATTACCTGCTGAAAGCTGACAGCTTCCTGATTCTTTGTACCACATCTTCAGCCGCTGCTTACAGCTATTTTGGTGCTGCCCTTGGTATCAGTGGTTTTCCTTCCTTAAATAATGAAGAGGGTGAAATAATTCTTAGCTCAGAATCGGGTACAGTAATTCATGCCATTCATTATGACAAAAGCTGGTACAATAATGAACTGAAAGCAAAGGGAGGGTGGAGTCTCGAAATGATCGATCTCCATGATCCCTGCTCCGGAAAGGAAAACTGGACCTCCAGCGAATCAGATTCGGGCGGAACTCCCGGTTATAAGAATTCTGTAGAAGCTTATAACCCGGATGGACAACCACCTTCTCTCATCAGTGCTGTTACTATTGATTCAATGAATATCATTTTATTATTTGATGAGCCTCTCGACAGCTTCTCTGCGTCAGCTATTTCCAACTATTCCATTTCGGATGGAATCGGTTACCCGGACAGCATACTTTTACTGTCACCATTTTTTGATCGCATAGCGATTCATTTGCAAAATCCATTAGCAGCAGGCAAAATTTATTTGATTTCAGTTCAGCAGATCGAAGATTGCAATGGTAATGAAATCGGTCAGAATAATAATTATAAAGTCGGCATTCCTGAAAAAGCGATGAGTGGGGATATCATCTTTAATGAAATTCTTTTCAATCCGCCACCCTATGGTTATGATTACCTGGAATTATTTAACCGAAGTTCCAGGATTATCAAATGCTCTGATTTATTTCTTGCAGGAAAGAATTTGGATGGATCTTTAAAAGATCCGGTGGCACTCGTAAATGAGGAGCGGGTCTTTTTTCCGGGAGAATACCTGTTGCTTACTGAAAATCCCGAATGGATTCTTCAAAATTATCCTCCGGCAGTTAAATCGCAAATCCTTTCTCTTACTTCCCTGCCTTCATTACCTGATGATCAGGGAAGGGTTGTTCTGCTGAATGCTGCAGGCGAAACATTGGATGAACTCGATTATGATCATCACTGGCACTCGCCCCTGCTGGCAAATGAGACGGGTGTTTCCTTGGAGAGAATACGGCCTGATTTGCCTACATCCCTTGCTTCCAACTGGACATCAGCAGCTGCTTCGGCCGGATATGGAACACCGGGCTATAAGAATTCAGAATCCTCAACAGATTCCGCGGCAGGAGAATTTATTTCTGTTGAACCCAAAATATTTTCACCCGACTTCGATGGTTATCAGGATTTCTGTTTCATTCATTATAATCTCCCGGCAGCCGGATATATGGGAACCATTTCGATTTATGATGTATCAGGAAGAAAAGTATGCACTCTTGTGAATAATATTTTATGGGCTACCAGCGGAACCTTTCGCTGGGATGGATTAGATGATCAGCAGAACCTGCTGCCCACGGGGCATTACATTATATATGTAGAATTGTTTTTAACGGATGGAACGGTAAGGTGTCAGAAACTTGTCTGTGTATTAGCAAGAGCTCACTGAAGTATGGGAGTATGGGAGTATGGGAGTATGGGAGTATGGGAATTAAAAGCCTTGCGCTTTACGCTCAGATTAATGCTATATCAAAATTCACAAGGTCAATAAACTGCCGGATGCGGTCATCGATTTCGTGTTTGGTAATTTCTTTAAGCCGCTCGGGGCCAAATTTTTCAACACAAAAAGAAGCCATGGCAGATCCAACAATGATCGCTGTTTTCAGGTTTTCGAAAGAAATGTCTTTTGTACGAGCGAGATGTCCCATGAATCCACCGGCAAATGTGTCGCCTGCTCCTGTTGGATCAAATACATCTTCCAGAGGAAGTGCAGGCGCAAAGAAAACTTCATTGCCATGAAATAATAAAGCGCCGTGTTCCCCTTTTTTGATGATCAGGAATTTGGGGCCCATCAGCATGATTTTTCGTGCGGCTTTTACCAGCGAATAATCGCCTGTCAGTTCACGTGCCTCAGCATCATTAACCATCAACAGATCTACCATACCAAGTACCAGTTTGAGATCTTCCATTGCACTGCTGATCCAGTAATTCATGGTATCCATGGCGATCATCCGGGGGCGCGTTTTCATTTGCCGGATCACACTGATCTGTGTTGCAGGATGAAGATTTCCCAGCATCAGGAATTCTGATTCCTGAAAACTATCGGGAATCATCGGATTAAAATCCGCCAACACGTTCAAATCGGTTACAAGTGTATCACGTGTATTCATATCGAGGTGATACCGCCCACTCCAGAAAAAAGATTTTTTATCTTTTACTCTTTCCACACCTTCGAAAGAAACACCCTTTGCTTCCAAGGCCTTAATTTCTTCCACATCAAAATCATTTCCTATAATGGAAACCAGGTTAACAGGTTTCACAAAGTTTGCTGCCGCATATGCAACATAAACTGCAGAGCCACCAACGATACGCCCTCTTTTCCCGAAAGGCGTTTCTATGGCATCATAAGCTATACTTCCAACACAGGTTAATGACATAAAATATGATAAATAATTAATGGCCGGCAGACCCGGTAAAACGCTGCAAACCTACAGGATTTTGCCGGACCTCTTTCCTGCACATTTAAATTATATTTATAATTCTGGCAATTTTGGATATAAATTACCTTTATAAAAGAAATGTGGGCTTTAAAGAATCATTTATGAAACAACTTTTGATATTCCTTTTTACTATTTGTTTTTTCATTCAGGCTATTGCGCAAAACGAAAAACTGGTAATTCCATGGCCGGAAACATGGAAAATCGGTTCTCAGGAAAAAACCCATACCATGAGCATGGTGGAACTCATTCCAAATAATGAAAAGATAGAGCAATGGACGATTATTGGAACAACCACCATATTTAATGGTAAGCAGGATGTTCCTATTGAAGCAGCAATGAATAGTACTTTTAATCAGGCGAAAAAAAATGCAATAAATCCAACCCTGACTCTTATAGATAAAAAAGCAGATGGAAAAAATCCATGGATACTCTTTAAGATTGAAGCTGCCGGATACCAGAATAATAATTCACCCGAATCACAATTATTTTATGTCGTTGAAGGTGAAAACGCCCTGTACTCCAATTTTGTTGCTATAAAACAAGCTACTCTGTCAAAGGAATTTACTGCTCACTGGACGGGCATATTTAAATCCAGTAAGTTAATCGAAGTATCCAAATAAGCATTAAGATATACGTACGATATCTCTGAGTAATCACGAATTAAGGAGCGCTTCAAGAAACTAAAGCGTTCAATTATCTTTGGTCCCGATATGGCTAAGATCAGGAGCAAAAAGAACAGCAGCAAAAAAGATACGATCATTGAGAAAGCTTCCAAGCTATTTCGGGAGAAAGGCTTTGGTGCAGCTTCCATGAGAGATCTGGCTGAGCATGTAGGAGTCGAAGCAGCGAGCTTGTACAATCATATCCAGTCCAAGTCCGAAATTCTCCAGGCGATTTGTTTCAAAGTGGCGAATGATTTCCTCTCTCATCTTGAAGACGTGCAGGCCAGTCCTGAGCCAATCCTGAAAAAGCTTGAACTCATCATTCGTTTTCATATCCGGATGATGATGGATCAGTATGAATTCGTTTATATATCGGATCATGAATGGCGCCACCTCCCGGAACCATACCTGTCAAATTTCCTCAACCAGCGCAGAAACTATCGAAGGAGCCTCTCAGAACTGATTGCCC
>DATHNR010000147.1:0-3822 GCA_035485835.1 Puia sp. | reverse complement strand
GCATCGATAGCAGGTACGGTAGGAGACCTGCTGCAAAGCAAATTAAAAAGACTCGCAGATGTAAAAGACAGTGGCAGAATTATGCCTGGTCATGGTGGTTTTCTCGACCGGTTCGATTCGCTTCTTTTCGCTACTCCATTCATTTGGTTTTACATTGTTATGTTTGCATAAAGTTTTCCTGTTATGTTTAGCACTGGCTGGGCAGACAATTAAAGCTGGCCTGTCTTCGGCAGGCTTTTAATGAATTATTTCGAATGACTATTCATAAAGAAGGATATAAAACGATTGCTATTTGCGCTATTTTTTTTGCAGCCATTAACCTGGGATCATTTTATTTCGTTAGTATTCATTTATCCTGGTTGAGCTGGCTGATTTTTTTTGTCAGCCTTGCTTTCCTGTTATTTATTATTTCATTTTTCCGCGTGCCGGCACGGGTTCCAACCATCAATGAAAAATATGTTGTTTGTCCGGCCGATGGTAAGGTTGTCGTAATAGAAGAGATCACAGATGTGGAATATTTTCACGACCGCCGCCTGCAGGTTTCAATATTTATGAGCCCGGCAAATGTGCATCGCAATGTGAATCCGATAGGCGGGGAAGTGGTTTATAGTCAGTACCACAAAGGAAAATATTTAGTAGCCTGGAATCCAAAATCTTCAACGGAAAATGAGCGGCACAGTGTTGTAATAAAAAATAATAAAGGAAGCCTTCTTGTTAAACAAATCGCCGGAGCTGTTGCAAAACGTATCATCAACTATCTTTCACCCGGACAAAAAGTAGAACAATGCGGAGAAATGGGATTTATCAAATTCGGATCCCGCGTGGATGTTTTACTTCCTCCCGGCACAGCACTCAAAGTAGGACTCAATCAAATGGTAAAAGGCGGGGTTACTGTTTTGGCGGAATGGTAACTTATTAACTATGAGATATGAGATATGAACTATGAGATATAATTTCATAACCCATATCCCATAACCCATAACCCATGACCCATAACCCATATCCCCTATCCCATATCTCATAGTTCATATCTCATATCCCGAAGCCAATAACTGTTAAAAGATTTCCATGAGCTCCTTCAGTGAGTAAACAGTGAAAGTTGCTTCCACCGGTTCTGTTGATCCGGTATGGTTTACATAAACCTGATCAATACCCGCTTCACGTGCGCCGAGTATATCCACATCAGGCGTATCGCCTATCATGATGCTTTCTTTTTTTTCTGCGCCAGTTTTTAAAAGGGCGTATTCAAAAATTCCGGAATGTGGTTTCAGACTATTGGATCCTTCAGAAGTGATCACTTCATTAAAAAAATTATCAATGCCCGCCGTTTTGAGTTTGTGGTGCTGCGTTTTCTCAAAACCATTTGTGATTAGATGAAGTTTGTATTTTTTTTCAGTCAAATATTCCAGCACTTCGATGGTATCAGGGAAAAGTGCTTTTTTAGTCGGAAGGATATTCAGAAATTCAACACCCATTCTTCGCGCCAGCGACTCATCACCATTTTTGAATTCCAGCAGTGCCATTGACATTCTTTTCCATCGTAATTCATCCACTTTCATTTGTCCCTTCCTGTAACGATCCCATAGCCGCTCATTATGTACCAGGTATATTTTGTGGAAATGATCAAAATCATTTACTCCGGCGTCAGCCAGGGACAACGAATGGTACAGGTCATGCAGCGCCTCCCGGCTATTAGTGTCGAAATCCCAAAGTGTATGGTCGAGATCGAAGAAAAGATGATTGTACTGCATAATGCAATTTACGCTTAACGCTTAACGCGCAACGCTTAACGCGCAACGCGTAACGCGCAACGCGCAACGCCTAACGTTTAACAAAGTATTTGGTGGATAGATTATGGGGCATTGTTAATATCTATTCACCATCAACCAAAGCGTTAAGCATTGCGCGTTAAGCATTGCGCGTTACGCGTTGCGCGTTACGCGTTAAGCGTTACGCTTTATGGCTTAAATTTGTGATAATGAAAATCGTAATCACCGGTGCTTCCCGCGGGCTTGGCTTCAGTATGGCTGAAGCTTTTGCGGCAGAAGGACATGATCTCTATCTCACCTCGTTTAGTGAGGTCAATCTTTACAAGTCGCTTGAATCTCTCATGGGCCGTTTCCCGGACCAGGTAATAAAAGCCAAGCCATTTGACCTGGGTACTAAAACAGGCGCAATAGATTTTGGGAACTGGGTATTGAGTCTGGGTGTGGAACCCGATATTCTGATAAACAATGCAGGCACATTTCAACCTGGTCGTGTAATTGATGAACCGGATGGACAACTTGAAAATATGCTGCAGGTTAATTTATTAAGTGCCTATTATCTTACCCGGGTTCTCCTGCCTTCAATGATGACCCGAAAGAAGGGACATATATTTAATATCAGTTCAATTGCTGCTCTTCAGGCCTATCCAAACGGAGGATCATATAGCATCAGCAAATATGCTCTTACAGGATTCTCAAAAAATTTGCGTGAAGAACTGAAATCTTATTCAATCAAAGTCACCTGCATTTATCCCGGTGCAGTATATACCGATTCCTGGGCAGATAGTGGCGTAAAACCCGACCGCATTATGAAACCTTCAGATATAGCAAATACGATCGTTCAGATATCGAAACTTTCTCCCCAGGCTCTCGTAGAGGAACTTATAATCCGGCCTCTGGCAGGTGATCTTTGATCTCGCACATGCGGGAACCGTTGACCATTGATTATTTTTACAGCAGCTAAATTATGAAAGCTTTAGGCTTTAAGCTTTGAGCTTTAAGCGTTAGCAGTTTTTATATTTGCAATCCGGACAAGAAATTTAATTAAATCAATAACCATCGCATCATTTTTACATCTCAGAACGCTTATTTCATGCTGGCTTTGCCTTCTGCTGAGCCCGGCTATGGCACAATTGCACTTTACTGCCCAGGCAAGTACAAAAGAGATGGGCAAATCCGATTATGTACAAGTCCAGTTTATTATTGAAAATGCAAAAGATATCGGAAATGTTCAGACTCCCGATCTGTCAGATTTTACCATTGTAGAAGGTCCGAATCAATCTACGGGTATGAGCATCACAAACGGAAATATGTCCCAATACAAGGGCATCATTTTTCTTTTGCAGCCAAAAAGAACCGGAACCCTCACCATAAAACCTGCTACTGCTACGGTAGACGGACAATTGATGCATTCCAATGCGATTCAAATCACGGTTCATAATCAGGCCGGACAAGGGAATTCAAAACCACCCGGTTTCAATCCCCTGACCGATCCTTCCTGGCCGAGAGCCGAACCTCCGGTCGATATGGATGAAGTGGTTCGACCCGGAGAAAATGTAGAGGAAAAAATTCACAGGAATTTTTTTGTCAAAGTTGAAGTAAGTAAAAAAGATTGTTACCTGGGAGAACCCATCGTTGCAACTTATAAACTTTATGCACGACTGCGTTCCGATTCCCGCGTTACCCGTCATCCTTCCCTTAACGGATTTAGTGTTTACGATATGGTGGATCCTTCAGATGACAGGGTTTCGGTAGAAAAAATAAACGGAAAAAATTTTTCGGTACATATAATCCGGAAGACCCAGCTGATCCCCCTGCAGCCCGGAGATGTTACACTGGATCCTATGGAAATAGATAATAATATTTATTTTATCAGGGCTTCCGATGATTCCGATAAAAAGCCAAGTCAGGGTATGGGTGGCTTGCTGGACAGACTTTTTGAACCGGAAATAAATGGCACCCCGTTTACGCAGCACATTGTATTGGATACTAAACCCGTTATCATACATGTCAAACCATTACCGGATTCAGGTAAACCATCTGATTTTAACGGAGC
>DATHNR010000146.1:0-4806 GCA_035485835.1 Puia sp. | reverse complement strand
GGCCTCAACGGTTGAGTACCCTCCCCACCTGATGTTAATCCGGTGGTCAACAAAATATACATTCGGTATACCGAATAATTCACGATGGGTTTCTATATTTATTTTTTTGTCGAGGTGAATATAAAAGTCAAATTCACCATTATTAAGACTGGCAACAAGCCGCTTGGTCTGTATGGGAGAAGTATAGGTGATTATCAGAACTGCAAATTTCATTTTCCTTGGGTCAATGATACGGATCGGCTATGAGTAAAGTCTGCGGGTGAATTATTGTAAACAATCTGAAATTATTGAAATTAATTGATTTGGCACTAAAGGGTCACTAACGAATCTATTTAAAGGTATCATGGATTTTCAAAACAGCCACTTTTGAAGTTGTATCAAATATTCCAAAGACCCGTATCGATATCGAACACCTTTCAGGAGCGTCTCAGCAATTTTTATTTGACTATCAGGATTTTAAGAAACTGGTCTTTTGTTTGGTAAACAATCCAGGTACGCTAACTGGTTCATTCATCAAACAAAAATACTACTACATGTTCAAAACCTATTTAAAGACGGCCTGGCGGCGTCTCATTAAAGACAGGA
This sequence comes from Puia sp., assembly GCA_035485835.1. Classification (GTDB taxonomy): domain Bacteria; phylum Bacteroidota; class Bacteroidia; order Chitinophagales; family Chitinophagaceae; genus Puia. Next base: position 4,221 of record DATHNR010000146.1, on the reverse strand, counting down.
CCCATTCGATTATCAATATCAGCGGTCTCGCCATTGGCATTGCCGTAGTGCTCGTTATTGGTTTTTGGATCTGGGACGAACTTAGTTTTGATATATACAATACCAACTATAAAACGATCGGTCAGATCGCAAGGAAAGAAATATCGAAGAGCGAAGTATACATTGCAGCAGGCAACAATCATTTCCCTATCCCCCTGGCAGACGAACTCAGAAGAAACTATCAAAATGTATTCTCGCATGTATCGCTTTCTTCCGACAGAAGCAGTCATATCGTTATTTTCAATGATATCCATCACAGTGTTTCGGGCATTTTTGCAGAAAAAGATTTCACGAATATTTTTACATTAAAACTCATTGCCGGATCTGCAGCCGGCTTTTCAGACCCCAATTCTATTCTCCTGAGTCAGTCTGTTGCACAATCTCTTTTTGGCCGTACAAGCGCAGTTGGAAAAATTATAAAACTTGATAATACCCAGCCACTGAAAGTAATCGGAATATTTGAAGATCTGCCACTCAATAATTCATTGTCAGGCGTTGGCTTTCTTTGTCCTTTCGACCTGCTGGTAAACATGGAACCCTGGGTAAAAGGCGTATTGAATGATTGGAGCAATAGTTCTTTCTTCCTTTATACCCAGGTCCAACCCGGTATGTCTGATAAGGATATCTCCAATGTGATCAGGGATGCCTATTGGTCGAAAATTAAGAATAGCGTTGCGCAGATACCCGGAAATAAAATCGAACTCTTTGTACACCCGATGAAAGATTGGCATCTTCATTCAGAATGGAGGAACGGCATCCAGACCGGTGGCCAGATTGCAATAGTCAGGCTTTTCGGCCTGATAGGTGCCTTTGTCTTGTTGCTGGCCTGCATAAATTTTATGAATTTCAGTACCGCCCGTTCAGGAGAAAGGGCTAAAGAGGTGGGCGTACGTAAAACAATGGGATCAGGACGAGGCCAGTTGGTAAAGCAATTTATGAGTGAAGCGCTGTTGATGGTGCTGCTTGCTTTCTTCCTCGGAATCTGTATAGTGATTGTCAGCCTACCCTGGTTCAATGAAATAGCCAGCAAGAATATAATTTTTCCGTTCTCCAATACCTGGTTTTGGATTTTAGCCATGTTGTTTATTCTGGTCACCACATTGATGTCGGGAAGTTATCCAGCATTATATATCTCGTCTTTCCAGCCGGTACAGGTTTTAAAAGGCGGATTCAAAACGGGCGGATCAGCCGCATTCCTCCGAAAAGCTTTGCTGACTCTTCAGTTTATAGTTTCGATTGTAATAATAACCGGAACCATTGTAGTGTATCGCCAGATTCAGTTAGCGAAGAACCGACCATTGGGATATGACAGGAACGGCCTTATCCGGATAACGATGACTACGCCGGACCTGAAAGGAAAATACGATGTACTCCGAAAGGAATTATTGTCAACAGGCGGAGCGGTGGCCGTCGCCCAGTCTTCCAGTGCAGCCACAGAAAATAATTTTTTTGACGACCGTTTTGAATGGGAAGGCAAAAACCTTAAGACGCATGACCAGTCCTTCGCTTTAACGGCCGTCACTCCGGAATATGGCAAAACCGTAGGGTGGCAATTTGCGGAAGGACGTGATTTCTCAAGAGATTTTGCAACCGATAATAAAGCCGTGATCCTTAATGAAGCAGCCGCAAAATATATGGGATTAGCGAATCCTGTTGGAAAAATTATCCAGTGGAATACCAGGCAGTTCACCGTTGTCGGAATTATCAAAGACATGGTAAAAGGATCTCCCTATCAACCCGTTCAGCAGGGTCTGTTCTTTATGTCCACCGACATCGGGCCGGAGATTACCATCAGGCTCAATCCGCAATTGAGTGCGGCAAAGGCCATCAGTGAAATAGAGCCCGTATTCAAACGTTTAAATCCCTCAGCTCCTTTCGACTATACATTTGTCGATGACGAATACTCCCATTTGTTTGCTGCTGAACAACGCACCGGCACGCTATCAAATGTTTTTGCCATGCTCGCCATCCTTATATCCTGCCTTGGTATTTTTGGACTGGCATCTTTTGTAGCAGAGCAGCGCGCCAAAGAAATCGGTATCAGAAAAGTACTGGGTGCGTCTGTTTATAATTTATGGTTGCTGCTCACAAAGGATTTTGTGGTGATCGTTTTTATTGCTGCGTGCATCGCAATACCCATTGCCTGGTATGTTGCACACAACTGGCTGGAGGGCTACCAATACAGAACCCATCTTTCGTGGTGGATTTTCGTGCTTACAGGTGTTCTTGTATTGCTGATCACCCTGCTAACGGTGAGCGCGCACGTTATCAAAGCCGCCATTGCCAACCCATTGAAAAAATTGAGAACAGAGTAAAATTTGCAGAAGGTCCACAGAACATTTTAATCATCCTTACCTGCTATCACAGTTTCAGATTCGATCTGTTGCAGGTATCGTACTTTCAAATGATCGTATAAGGAGTGCTTATCGACGAGCAAGGAAATCATTCCCGAAACCATACCTGCTAACATCAGATAAAAAATCAGGTTATGCCTGTCAGTCATTTCCAATACAATAATCGAAGAAGTAAAAGGAGTTCTCGTGATGCCCGTCAGGAAACCCACCATGCCCGAAAGTATCAGCAGGTTGGTGTTTGAATCAGAAAGATTCATCCATCCGGATAAAACCGATCCGATACATGCGCCTGAACTGAGTGCTGGTGCAAAAATACCTCCGGCTGCACCACTACTAAAGGAGAAAATTGACCCGGTCATCCGGACCAGTGGAGAATACCATGGAAGATATTTATCGGAAGTAAAGAGAATTCTGGTCATGATGGCTTTACCAGATCCGATCAATTCTGCATTGAATAAAAAACCGAGAAGTGCAACCATCAATCCGCAGAATAAAACAAATATTACCTGTTGCTTTTTTTGTTTCAGGCGGCTTTTCCAATGAATGATGATAACCAGGATACGGCCTGTTGCACTTCCCCCGATGCCGGCAATGGTTGCCACCAACAGGACTCCGATAAAAATATAATTAGATAAACCATGAATGGCCGGATATCCTAAGTAGAGGTATGGCCCGAATAGCGCCTGTGCTGTAAGACCTGCGATAATCACGGCTGTGAACAGGGCGGTTCTGAAATAACTGATATGGGTCTTCGTGAGTTCTTCAATAGCAAATACGATTCCCCCCAGGGGTGTGTTGAACGCAGCAGCAAGTCCTGCAGCGGCTCCGGTCATGATCATATTTCTTTTGGAAATTTTCGGCCACCAATCCGGAAGCAACTGATTAATCTTTCTGAACACTGACCCTGCTATTTGAATCGTTGGTCCTTCCCTGCCAATCACTCCTCCGCCCAGGATCATAAAAAAACTGGAGATAATCTTTACGATGATCACACGTATGCTCAGTAATTTCCTTATTTTATAATTATCGCGCGGGTTGGCCAGTTCAATCGCAGCCATCACCTGTGGAATACCACTTCCGCCTGCAAATCTTTCAAAACGTACTACCAGCCACCAGGCAATAAAAAAGCAGGATGGTGTAATAATAAATAAAAGCCAGTGAACAGATTTGAATAATGAACCGGCAGATGTTTCAGCCAGAAGAAAAACTTTTGAATAGAAGACTGCGATGAGACCCGTAATCAAGGATGCTACCCAGAAAGGAACTGCTCTGAGAAAATTAAGTTTAAGTTTTTCGTTTCCTGCACGGTCAAAAATCTTCTTGAAACGCCTGCGGATTTTGATGCGAAAAGTTGTTTTTTGCGACTCCTGCATACAGCAAAGTTATATGTATTCTTCATTGTACATTATTTGATCATCCCGTTATTGCCGGGAGGATTCAATCCGGTTAAAATCTCAAATCTTTCTTTATTATTTTTTGACTGACACAAGCTGAGCTGCTTCCACAATTACAGCTCCTATTTTTTCGGGTTGTGAAATCTTATTTCAGGGCATATGAACCATCTTTGATTTCTTCCCATGTAGGTTCACCAGCTTTCATTCTGGCGAGGGTTTCCTTATATGGTTTTTTTTGCGAGGTAACGACCAGTTTGAGGGCTTCGGCTTCCTCTGCGATCGCATAGGAAGTTTTTCCCGACTTATACAGCAGATTGGCATAAGTGTCAATGAATTCAGGGTTCAGTTTTTCGGTTGTCGTCAATGAGCGCAGACTATAAGAAAGTCCAAATGCCAGATCTTCCGGTTTTGTGCCATATTTGAAAATATCCCAG
>DATHNR010000145.1:0-9408 GCA_035485835.1 Puia sp. | reverse complement strand
ACGCGTACTGAAAAAAGTCTGGCGATCCAAATAGTTGTCATTCAACGGCGCCGGGATATTAATTTTATCGATTGTAATGGTCTGAATATTTCCGGCAAATAATACTTTAAGCCCGTTTCTTCCCCACCTTTTGTTGTATTCCAGCACCACGTCAACTCCTTCATTTGTTGTGTTTACTGCATTTGCAAAGAACTGTACAGAATTAAGCGGCGGAGTTGCAGGGATATAGGGAGCCAATACTGAATCAGATGCTGAGAATTGTCCTGAGAATATAATACGATTCTTCAACTTGATAAGGTAACCATCTACAGTTACCGTAAAATTATTTACCGGTTTCCATGCAAAGCCAAGACTATAATTCACAGAGGTTTCCTGTTTCAATGGTGGAATACCTGCGGCCTTCGCCACTGCACTTGTGTTTGGAGCAAGCCAGATATATTGCAAACTTCCGGCAACTATATTCGTATTTATATTACTGAAGTTGATTTGCTGAAGAGAAGGTGCACGAAATCCAGTGCTTATAGAACCTCTTAAATTAAAATTATCCGTCAGCTTATATCTGGTCGCAAACTTGTAAGTATTTACAAAACCAAAATCGGAATAGTTTTCAAGCCTTAATGCTCCGTCGACCAGCCATTTTTCTGTTACGTCAAGAGATCCTTCCAGGTAGCCTCCTACATTTGTTCGGCTTGCATTTACTTCATCCGTGGGTCTGAATCCGGGAAATCCCTGCGAGCCGGAAGCCACGTCCCTTGTATCACCTGTGATTGGATAGTATTTTTGGGTGGGTGGATAACTTGCATATGAAGCCTCTTCACCATCGAATATTTGATAGTTTTCATATCGGAATTCGAGTCCGAATGAAAAAGTTAATCCATGCGCAATAGAATTAAATCTCCTGGTGACATCCAGATTGGTGGTGTTTTGTAAAAAATCAAATCCGCCATCATCAAATCGATTTTGGGTTGCCACGACATTCTCGGGTAGTGTTGCGTTAAATGTCTTATTACCATAATAATGAAAATTATTATAACCAATAACATTGCTCAGGTCCCAGTCCCAGTTATTGCCAACCGTACCTCTTACACCGGCAGCAAAGGAAATATCTTTTATATAAACGTCTTCCTGCGGATCATAATAAACATTTGCCGTATCCAACACACCCGGTGAAGGATCGAATACGCGCATTATACTTGGAACATAGAGCAGATTTCCACCAGCATCCGTTGGAAATTTTTCAGGATGGTCTCCAAAATTTCTTGTCCATGCATAAACATTTGAATGTTTATAGTTGTATCCACCAAAAGAATAAAATGTTGTTTTCGTTCCGGCCAATGGTATTTCCAGGTTATACATGGCACCGCCGGAAGTTATTGATCCGTCCCCAAATGCCCTTCTGTATTCAGCGATCCATGGCGCAACTTTTTTGGAATCAGGATTGGAAGACCAGTTTGTATCAGGAAGTGCCCTGAATGTTTTACCTATAGTAAGAAAGTTTGCACCAATATTAATAAACCCTCCATTCTTTCCTATCGGAAGGCCATAATTCAGATCGATCTTCAGAGTCCTGCCGTCTATATTTGTTCCTGTATAATACTGACTTGGATCCACATTATTCAACGTATTATATGTAGGGTCGTCATATCCGCTAACACCTATTTGGGCGTAGAGTTTGTTTACATCTTTCTTCAATATAATATTTATAACACCTGCAATGGCATCTGATCCATATTGGGCTGATGCACCGTCACGTAGAATTTCCACCCTGTCGATAGCGGCTTCTGGTATTGCATTCAGGTCAGTGCCGGAATTTCCACGCCCCCTGGTTCCAAATTCATTTACGAATGCTGAAAGATGGCGGCGTTTACCATTAATCAAAACCAGTGTTTGATCGTATCCCAGTCCCCGAAGACTGGCAAAATCAATAGCATCAGATCCATCCGCACCACTTTGTTTATTATAATTAAATGAGGGAACAGCCATATTTAGCTGAGATTCGAGATTTGGGGCGGATGTCGTCTGCTCCAATGAATTTAATTTTACAATATCAACTGGTACCGGACTTTCAGTTCTTACTCTGGGCAGACCCCGGTTGCCTGTTACAACAACTTCCCCCAGGTCAGTTAAACTTTCTTCCAGTGCTATAGTTATATCTGTTTGTGCTCCCACCTTAACCGTTCGGGTTTTAAAGCCCACTGCGCTTATTTCAATTACATCATTTGCATTGGCCTGGATTTTAAATAAACCCTGATTATCTGTAGTTGTTCCTTTATTGGAAGATTTGATTTTAATAGAAACACCTGATATGGGTGCACCGGTTTTAATGTCGGTTATTTTACCTGAAACGGTTAACTGTGCAAAAATTAATGAGGAACATAATAACAGGCCTGATAGGATTAGCAGTTTTCTCATATTACACAATTTTGGTTATGGAAAGGTAGGCCTAAAAATTAAAATATATGACAAATCAGGTACAGATTTGATCAAAATAATTCAAATTGACCTCGAATAATAAATATTATAGAAAATTATATTCTTTCATTTATGCGATTGCAATTCTTGCATTTTGCATGAAATGATTTTCGGTTTACCCTCACTTCAATTGGGATGATGCAAATTGTGAAAGATTCAGGCGTTAAGCTTTTAGTATTAAACTTAAGGATCAATACTGTTCCTGTTCACTGGGGAAATCGTTCGATTTCACATCTTTTATATATTGTTGTACGGCTTTTGTAATTGGATCATGCAGGGTGAGGTATTGGCGAAGGAAGCGGGGTTTGAATTCCGTATTAATACCCAGGAGGTCGTGCATGACGAGAACCTGCCCGTCGCAATATTTTCCTGCACCGATTCCGATGACAGGTATACTAACTGTTTCTGCAACTTCTTTGGCGAGCATGGCGGGAATTTTCTCCAGCACAATGGCAAAACAACCCGCTTGTTCCAACAATCGCGCATCGGTTTTTAATTTACTGGCTTCCATTTCCTCTTTTGCACGTACTGTATAAGTCCCGAACTTATAAATGGATTGTGGAGTGAGTCCCAGATGTCCCATAACGGGTACTCCGGCAGCCAGAATTCTTTTTACCGACTCCAGTACTTCTTCTCCACCTTCCAGTTTTACTCCATGAGCCCCCGTTTCTTTCATGATCCGTATGGCCGATATCAGGGCTTCTTTTGAATTGGATTGGTATGATCCAAAAGGAAGGTCTACTATTACAAGTGATCGTGCGACACCCCGAATCACAGAAGAAGCATGATAAATCATCTGATCGAGTGTTATAGGAAGCGTAGTTTCATGACCGGCCATTACATTCGAAGCCGAGTCTCCAACCAGGATCACATCTATGCCTGCCTGGTCAAATAAACGTGCAAAGGAAAAATCATATGCCGTGATCATTGAAATCCGTTCCCCATTCACTTTCATATTCTGAAGTATATGGGTCGTAATTTTTTTTGGAACCATTTATTTAGGTTGAATGTTAAAGATAATCCGTTTCAGCCTAACGCATAACGCCTGAAGCTAAACGCCTAAGCTAACTAGACACCGTTTGTAATTCTCTGTAAAGTGCCTGTATCATCCCATCTGCAAGGCCAATTTTAGGAACGAAAATTTCTTCCGCATCAATCCATCGCATTACATTTATATAAATCAGGAGTGCCGGAACAATAACATCTGCACGGTCTTCTTTGAGATTGTACAACCTCATCCGGTCGGGAACGGAAAAACTATTGAGTTCTTTGTAATAGTCTTTTAATAATTCAAGTGGCAGCGGCTTTCCATCCTTTCTTTTAGAGAGAGAAAACACTTTATTGATATTTCCACCGGAACCAATAGCTGTGATATGTTTTACCATGGTCCTCATTTCTTTCTTGAGAAAATCCTTCATCTGATCCCAGTGCGCTTCCGTTACCTGGTTTTTAATAAGACGTATTGTACCAATGTTAAATGATTTTTTGAAAAGAAGCCGGTTATCAGCAAAACAGGTCAACTCTGTACTTCCGCCTCCAACATCAATATATAAATAAGAATTCTCGCTATTCAGGTTTTCTGCAATATGGTTCTCATAAATATATGCGGCTTCATCATCACCACTGATGATTTCTATCCGAATTCCGGTCGCTCCTGCGACTGCTTCAATAATTTCCGGACCATTTTTCGCGTCCCGCATGGCAGATGTAGCCGCTGCTTTAAAATTTTTAACCTGGTAGGCATCCATGAGGAACTTGTAGGAACGAATCGTATTGAGCAACATGGAAGTTTTCATTTCTGAAATCTCCTTCTTTTCAAATACATCCATACCCAGCCTCAGCGGAACACGAACCAGGTTAAGTTTTTCAAAAAAAGGTTTCTTCTCTGATTCAATAACTTCCGTAATCAATAACCTGGCTGCATTACTACCAATATCAATTGCTGCCAATATCATAGGCTGGGATTTTTAAACTGGAACAGGGAGATCAGATTTAATCAAGGGTGAGGGATCAGTTAAAACTGGCCCTTTATTTATTTTCTGACTGAGGTATTGATAAATTTCAATCTGCGAGCGCACTTTTTTGGATTGATCTTTTTTATATAGATTCTGTAAATTGTTATCGAGCCATCTTGCTTTTACATTATCAGAAAGTTGGATTTCCAGAATTTCCTTCAATTCCTGCCTGATTTTTGAATCCAGTACGGGACAAGTTGCTTCAACCCGGTGATCCAGGTTACGCACCATCCAATCGGCCGAAGATATATAAACTTTTTCTTTACCCTGATTGTGAAAAATATAAATTCGGGCATGCTCCAGGTATTCATCCAGAATACTGATTGCCTTGACCGGTTTTCTGAATTTTTTATTTTCAGGCATCATACAGAAGATTCCACGAACGACCAGTTTAATTTCTACGCCGGCACGTGCTGCTTCATATAATTTGTATATGAGTTCTTCATCCGAAAGAGAATTTACTTTTAGTGTGATGGAAGCTTGTTTTTTGTTTTTAGCCGACTTGATTTCCGCATTGATCATATGATTTAATTCCTTGCGCAGATAGATAGGACATGGAATTAATGTTTTGCAGGCCTTTAGGGGTGCAGGACCTTCCTTCCATTTCTCCATATAGGTGAACATACGGTTCACATCTGCCATGATGTTTCGATTTGAGGTAAGCAAACAATGGTCACTATAAAGCATTGCTGTTTTTTCATTCAGGTTCCCCGTACTTACAAATCCATAATAAATGGAGCGGTTCCCCTTCATTTTCTTTATAAGGCAAAGTTTGGAATGGACTTTCATATTCGGTATCACATCAATTACTTTCACACCCTCTTCTTCCAGAATAACTTTCCATTCGAGGTTAGCTTCTTCATCAAAGCGTGCTCTATATTCCATCATGGCAGTTACCTGTTTACCATTCCTTACTGCATTGATGAGTGCATTGATCACTTTTGAGTTTGAAGCCAGCCGGTAACATGTAACTTTAATAGTTGTCACTTCCGGATCAATGGCAGCTTCCCTTAACATATCAATCACTGCATTAAATGAATGATAGGGGAAATGCAGCATCACATCCTGCTCCATCACAATATCTGTAATGCGGTTTGCGCGGCTGACCAGAGGATGCGAAAACGGCTTTTTACGCTGACCCTTTTTAGTAAAGACATCCGGGAAATCCATGAAATGCCTGAAATTATGAATTCGTCCGCCAGGTATTATTGTCCCCTTTTTTGCTAAAGAAAGTCCCCTGATCAGAAAATCAAGCAGGTCTACATCCATTTCCTTATCATATATAAAACGAACAAATTTTCCCTTGCGGCGATTCTTTAACCCTTTTTCAATTTTTTCTATGAGGGATGTGGACAGGTCATTGTCAATATCTATTTCTGCATCTTTTGTAACTTTGAAAACCCAGGAACGATATCGCTCATAACCAAAATAGCTAAATATGCTTTTCAGATTATAACGAATCACATCCTCCAGTAAAATGATATGGTGTTCATCAGCCGAAGGGGAAGGCAGGATTACAAAACGGCCAAGCGTGCGGCTGGGAATTTCTATAAGTGCATATTTTTTTTCTTCTTTATCTGAAGATTTTCTGGAAAGTACAACTCCGAGATAGAGGGATTTTTCTCTTAAATAAGGAAATTGAGGAATACTTTGGATCATTAAAGGAATGATATTGGCACGGGCTTCTTCTTCAAAATAATTCTGAACAAATTTCTGCTGGTCTTTATTAAGATCTTTATCAGTTATAAGAAAAATCTTTTCATTTTTCATTTCGTTATAAATATTCCGCCATATCTCGTCAAATCTTTCCTGTTGTTGCAATACGATGGATTGAATCTGCAGTAGAATTTTATCCGGCGCTGTCTCCATATGCATATTCAGTTTACCCTTACCACTGAATTCTTTCATGCGGTTCAGGGCAGCAACCCGAACGCGGAAAAACTCATCCAGGTTGTTTGAGAATATACCCAGAAATTTTACCCTCTCCCGAAGTGGCACAGATGGATCGGCTGCCTCCTGCAATACCCGCCCATTAAAAGCCAGCCAGCTGATATCCCTTGGAATGGTTCTTCTTTTCATGATACCCATATTTCCATTTATTGCAAAGTAAGAGGAAATCGAATTTGCAGATTTTAAAATTTGCAAATTTCCAAATTGTCATAATTTATTAACACTGAACGGATTGTAGTCCAATATAAGCAGCTTGTTAAACCTTGTATATTCCTGATATAACGGTTTTGACCATGGTTATCCACATTTTCGAATTTCTATTCAGCGGCAGGAAGGTCCGATTTCCAAATTCTCCTTTGTTTTCTTTGAAAATCTGAGAATTATCCCGACCTTCGCCGTCCAAAATTCCGATGGTATGTCTAGAGTATGTCAGTTAACAGGCAAGAGGCCAATCACAGGAAACAGCGTTTCCCACTCAAATATTAAAACGAAACGCCGCTTTTTACCAAATTTACAACAGAAGCGTTTTTTCCTGGCTGAGGAAGACAAATGGGTTAGCCTGAAACTTTCTACTGAGGGTATCCGGACAATCAACAAAAAAGGACTTTATGCTGTTGTAAAGGAATTACGAAAGGCAGGAGAAAAGATCTAAATAGTCCCAGCTAATAAATTTATAAATTCAGTAAAATGGCAAAGAAAGGAAGCAGGGTTCAGGTGATCCTGGAATGTACCGAACACAAGACAAGTGGAAAACCAGGAACAAGCAGGTATATTACTGTTAAAAATAAAAAGAACACTCCGGAAAGACTGGAGCTGAAGAAATTCAATCCGATTTTAAAGAAAGTAACTGTTCATAAAGAAATTAAATAATCATGGCAAAAGCAGCAAAAACCGCGATTAAAACTAAAGATGCACGTGCAGCGGCTGAAGCAAAGAACTGGACCAAAGTAATTAAGGCCGTACGCAGTCCAAAGACTGGTGCTTACACTTTCAAAGAGGCTATTATCCATAAGGATAGTATCAAATCATTTCTTTCCCAGAAATAATCAGGTGTCTGAATATTATTATCCAAGCTGTTCCCAACCGGAGCGGCTTTTTTCTTTAGGAAATATTAAAAAAAACCGGAGATGGGATTCTTTGATAAACTTTTCGGAAAAAAGGAAAAGCAGACCCTGGATGAAGGACTCCAAAAAACAAAGGAAAGTTTTTTTACGCGGGTTGGAAAAGCTATTGCCGGAAAAACTACGGTAGATGAAGAAGTGCTGGACAATCTGGAAGAAGCACTCGTTAGTGCAGATGTTGGTGTTGATACGACTATTCAGATTATTGAGCGTATAGAAAAAAGAGTTGCGCGTGATAAATATCTCAATACAGTTGAGCTGAACGGAATCCTTCGTGATGAAATTGAGCAATTACTCAGGGAAAGCGGAGCGGATAGTGTGCGGAATTTTGAAGTCCCCGATAAAAGACCCTATGTCGTTTTAGTTGTTGGAGTTAATGGGGCAGGGAAAACAACTACGATTGGGAAGCTGGCATTTAATTTTAAAAAAGCTGGTTATAGTGTTTTACTTGGCGCTGCAGATACTTTCAGGGCAGCAGCTACAGATCAGCTGAATATATGGAGTGAAAGAGCAGGCGTACCCATCGTCAGGCAGGGAATGGGAGCAGATCCCGCATCCGTGGCCTTTGATACCGTTCAAAGCGGATTATCGAAAGGAACTGATGTAATAATTATAGATACTGCCGGCCGTCTTCATAATAAAACCCATTTAATGGAAGAGCTGAGCAAAATTAAAAGGGTTATGAAAAAACTTATACCGGATGCTCCGCACGAAGTATTACTGGTATTGGATGGCAGTACCGGACAGAACGCACTGGAACAGGCCAGGCATTTTACCGCAGCAACAGATGTAACATCTATGGCTATAACCAAACTTGATGGAACCGCCAGGGGGGGCGTAGTTCTGGCAATTGCAAGCCAGTTTAAGATACCGGTAAAATATATAGGAGTTGGTGAGAAAATTGAAGACCTTCTTTTATTCGATAGTCATGAATTTGTTGACAGCCTTTTTAAAGAGCAGATTTCTTAAAATACAAGGTTAAACCAAATCCGATTTATTCATACTGGCTTTTAAAATAATCCATCCGAATACTGCAGATAAGATGGATGCGATTAATACCGCTACTTTCGAACTTTGAACAAGTGCCTCATTCGAATCAAAAGCAAGGTTGCTGATAAAGATGGACATGGTAAATCCAATACCTGCCAAAAGACCCATCCCAATCAATTTAGTAGTATTCATGCCTTCCGGAAGTTTAGCTACACCAAGAACAATACCCAGTATACTAAAACCTGCAATTCCCAAAGGTTTGCCAAGGAAAAGCCCCAATGATATACCGAGACTGTTTGAACTGAAGATTTCTGTTTTCCATGCTGATGGCAGGTGGATAGCAGTATTAGCCAAAGCAAATAGTGGGATGATGATAAAATTCACGGGTTTATGTAAAACATGTTGTAAAAATGAAGATGGCTGATGCTCCATGTTTTTACGAAAAGGAATGGCAAACGCAAGCAATACCCCACTTAAGGTAGGATGAACGCCTGATCTGTACAAGAAATACCAAAGAAGAATTCCAGGTATAAGGTAAGCCCAAAGCGAGAAAACTTTCATCCGGTTAAGTAAAAGCAATATCAGAAAAAGAACCAACCCCATCGAAAGATAAAAAAAGGAAAAAGACTGTGTATAGAATATGGCAATGATGATAACAGCTCCCAGGTCGTCTATAATTGCGAGGGCAGTAAGGAATATTTTTAGAGATAGGGGTATCCGTTTTCCAATGAGTGACAAAACTCCCAGCGAAAATGCTATATCTGTTGCCATGGGAATACCTATACCTGCCTGTTCAGGTTTGCCATGGTTGAATAAAAAATGGATGAGGGCCGGTACCACCATACCGCCAATGGCTGCGA
>DATHNR010000144.1:0-6331 GCA_035485835.1 Puia sp. | reverse complement strand
ATCCGTTTTATATAACAAAGCAGGAATGATAAACGCTATTTTTATTTCTAAAAAACGGTGGTTATGTTTTTAAAAGTAAAATTAAATGTAAGAAGCGCGACCGGTTATTTTATTTCTGCGTATGTTATTGTAACCATCCTGGCCTATCTGGCCAGTTATCTGATAAGCATATTCGTCCAACTACCACCCCAACCACCCGGCGGTAATATGTTTGATTCACCGGAATTTGTGAAATCGGTTCCTTATCATCTGGTTATTAATTTGCTGGTCTGGACAATATTTAGCTACATGTACTTTAGAAAGAATCCGAAAAGAGGATTAAACACAACGGCTCCCATTTATCTCAGCCTGTTCTGGCTACTGGCGGCTATGCTGACTGATCTGGTTTTCTTTGTACTGATCCCAAGCCCCGTTGCCCTGTCATTTCACCAGTTTTATGCTGAATACCAGCCCTGGATTTCCATTACCTACGGGATTGTTTTTATCAGCCCGTTGTTATCTTACTCATTGATAAAAAACAGGACCTGATGAAATGAGTTCATCAAAAAATAAATGACTTGCCGGGCAATTCGTTGTTCGACGGAACATTCATTGTAATGGCGTTATCACATAAGTCGCGGTAATCGGAGACCCGGTCCCAAATAATTGAGTTAATGTTAAAGTTTGTGTTTGATTCGAAGTTGTAAAAATAAGAGAGGGCGGGAAGCCGTCGACGGGTGCTGAGGCAACAATAAACTTTCCATTAATCTTACTATTAATAGACCAGCTGGGTGTAACTGTACCACTTTGGGCAAAATAGATCGCTACATTTTTGTTGCCATTTGTAGTATCAAAAGCGATTGCAATAAATTTGCCCGTAATATTTGTGATGCCTATGCTATCAGGGATCCACTTGGCTGCAGTACCATCGCCCCCCAAACCATAAGGAGGTGTTACCGTAGGCGCCTGATTTACAATTTTTGAAAGCGTTACCGAGTCACCTTTAATATCGACCTGAAAGGTTGCCCCGTCATGATAGAGGTCGTTATAGACTTCACTGGTTCCTGATATGGTGACATCCATCTGTACGGAAAAGGATAAAACCGGAGGATGAAGATTGAGTCTGATAAATACTGTTTTCTGAGCATAACTGGTCATAACCTGCTTTCTGGATTTGCTTACGATAGTTTTTTTGACAGTCACTGAAACCAGTATCGTTTTATCCGTTGAAATTTTAGCAGGTGCGGTATAAGTGACCTGGTTTCCGGTACCTGAAATGGTCCCATTCTGACTTCCCCCAACTACAGTCCATGATGTGATTTGCGTAGTTGGTATTGGTTTACTAACTGGTAATGGAGGGAGGTCATCGTCGCCTGTCGATTGGGGGTCTCCTGCCAATTCGGGATCTTTTACATATTGCTCCAGTATTAATGTGCCGGTCTCGCTTTGCTGGTAATCAAGTTTTCCGCCTGATGCATAGATTGTAAGCCCTGGCAAAAAACCTTTTCCGCTAAAGTGATGGACATCGAAGCTGATGGTCTTTGCCACAGTATCCACATCCTTTTCTATATCGACATCCCATGCATGTGAACTATCCTGCGTTGCAAAATAAATAAGATCCGGATCGGTGCCATTCACATCACTGTCTGCGTAATGAAATATTAATGTAGCCGGAGTGGAAAATTTTGTGCCATTTGGCAGGAAATCATATCCGGCCCCAAGGCCTCCGGGACATTCATTGGTTATCGGTTGTATCGTGATGGCCAGGTCGGATGACAAAGCACCAGCCGGTATAATTAAATCTATCCTTCCATCGGCACTCGAGATCGTTCCGCCCGCAGCTCCAATTGTTTTTGTGACCGGAGTTCCAACCGGTGTTCCCACGGCAGTAATAGCTACAGAAGTATCAGTAGTTGAACCTGTTCCCGTAGAACCGCTTCCGGGAGAGATTGATTTCTTGCAGGCGCATGCAAATGCCAGTAAAAGCAGAATGGAATAGAGGCGGGGCATAGGTTAAGGTCTTAACTAAATATAAAAAATCTTTCGAATGAAAATTCAACCCTATACTATTTCGGGCTGTAAATGCGCTCTAAATTCAGGTCAGAATGATTCTAACAAATGCTTACTGAATCCCGAATAATTATTTTTTTAATGCGTCAGGCCCTATCCAATTAATTGATTGAATGGATTTAAAATGAAGATTTGTGCGTCAGTGGCAAAGGTGGATATCCAATCCCATATTTACCCAATTCATTAACATTTCATTAACGAATAATGCTGGTCGCCAAACCTAACCTTACTCTGCAACTAAAGTGTATTTTCGATACACGCCTGCAAAACCAAGTCCCTGAAATAGTCCGAAAAAAAATGCAGCAGTTCAGGCAATTCAGTTTGTTTAACCAACATGAATCCGAATGGTTAATTCTTTAATTCATAGAAGAAGTGGCAACCTATTTTTGTGCCTCCTTATCCTGGTTTTATTTTCACAATGCGTAAAAAATCAACAAAACACCTCCCCGCAGGTTATCAATGGTATTTCTTCCGGAACACTTCAGGCAACTGCCAACAATTGCGCAGGCATTGTTATTCATGGCACATACCAAAAGGATTCTGCGATGAATTTATCGAATTCAATTAGTGTATTGGTCAATGTTTTTAAAAGCGGCTCTTACAATATATATACAGACACTGTTAATGGACTTTCTTTCAAAGCATCAGGCAAATTCACAACAATTGGAATTGACTCAGTAGTTCTGACAGGGAGTGGAATTCCTGACTCTGTGGGAAAGAATATTTTTACTGTTCATTACGATAGCACATTTTGCGATTTCACAATTTCAACCAGCACAACGGCGTCCTCAGATAGTGGTTTAGTCTTTACTGACGGTGGCTCAAGTGGATTTATATACGCGTTCAATGCGTTGTCGGGCAGATTGATTTGGCAATATGCAACAGGGAATCTGATAACGTCCGCCGTGCCGACTCTATACAATGGATCTTTATATCTGGGAACGGATGGGGGAAATATGGTCTGCCTGGATGCGAGGACAGGAATTAAGAAATGGCTTTATTATACCGGTTCATTGTCCGGGGTTGATATAATGAGTTCCGGGGCTGCTGCTCTTAATGGGATGATGTATTTTACTTGTGGAGATAATAATCTTTATGCGATTGACACGACCTATCAAACGGTTAACGGCATTAATTATCCATATCTTAAATGGACTTTCTCAAGAGGACCAATCGGGAATGGCGCCAAAGAATCCCCCGCAGCAACCAGCACAACCGTTTATGTAGGAAGTGACGACACTGTTTTTTATGCAATTGATAATATTACTGCGACTGTTCACTGGAAATACTTTATTCCTGAAGGATGCTGGTCAACGCCCTTGATAGCTAATGGAATGGTTTACCTGGTTAGTAGGCTTGGCATCTGGTACGCACTGGATGAGAAATCGGGAACACTTATCTGGAGAAACAACATTTTCAATTCCGCAATTTCAGGCGGAGCTGGCAATTCCAGTCCGACGCTTGCTAATGGCGTCCTGTTTGCGGGGATAGATTCACTTGGTTATGGAGTTAACAGCGTAAGTGCTGTGGATGCCCTGACCGGGCAAGTGAAATGGATTTTCTCTGCTTACCCAGCCGGAAGCGTAGATCTTTGTAGCCCCGCCTACGGAAACGGTATAGTATATATCGGCAGTAGTAACGGCACACTATATGCGATAAATGCGGTCACGGGAAAGGAAGTATGGCATTATTTCGCAGGAAGTGTATATGAATTTTCCAGTCCGGTTTATGCGAATGGCCTGGTATACGTTTCGAATACCAGCGGCAATTTATATTGTCTGGATGCAGCAACCGGGATTATAAAATGGACGGTTTATACAGGATCCAAGGGCGACGGTCCCTCAGTTTGGGGTGTCGATGGTGTGGCACATAACTGTGGCCGCTCGGGAAATCATTTTTAGCCTGGGATACATTCAGGCAAATCAATTCTGCTGGCTTTTTAATTGGGGGTCTTCTTTTCCCTGTAGTTTTTTAAGCTCTTTTAATTTGTCTGAAACTGCTTTCAGGTCATGGTATATGACTTTTACTTTTCCTAAAATTTCATTATTGCGAATGGATTGATCCAACAAATTTTCGTAGTGGTGTAGTTGGATTTCTAATGCCTTGATCGCTGCGTCAATTTCTTTGGTTGGCATGGCTGATAAATTTAGAGCACACGGATTTGAAACGCAAAACTATTAAAAAGTTCAAATCGCTTTCCAGATTATAGTTCTTTTTTTGTTGGGGTTTGTTTATGGTACAAAAATTTGCATGATTTTTGAAACTCAGTAAGCCCATGCAAATTTCAAATTACCGCCGAACTGATTCATAACCGATCCTCCACAAAAAACGTAAAGAAATGTAAAGAAACGTAAAGAGACGTGAGCAATCATAAAAGCGCTTTTTTAGCGTTATGTTGCAAACGCATTAAAATAATGGCACAAATAAGGGACAATATTGTTATGAAAAATATGTCCGGAGCAATCGGTAAACAATTGGTATTCAGAAAAGTAAATGGGAAAACCATTGTCTGCAAATATCCCAACCGGAGCCACGTGGTTTATACTGAAGAGCAGATTGGGTACAGATCTTTGTTTGCAAGGGCTTCGGTCTATGCCAGCAGCATTATAAAAGATCCGGCTAAAAAAGCGGCTTATAAAAGACATGGAGAAACATCCGTTTACCATTCCGCTATAAAAGATTTTATGGATGCAGAGAGGAAAAATAAAACCGGGAACCAATCCGAAAGTTGACTGAATCCTTATTGCTTTAAAAGCTTCGTGCGCTTTTATTCCCTTCAAATTTAAATGGTCGCGGACTGAACTAGTCCCTGGAACCTTTGCCTGTACTGTATTTCAATTTCGGTATTCGCCAGTAAATTCAAATCCTGAATAAGCGACAAATCGCCTCTCCAAAAATTATTAACCTGGTTATCAGTATTGTAAAAATATTTTCATTAAAATATTGTCATACCTATTGTTTCGTACGAAACTATTCATACCTTTGAATTATGAAACAGGAACAGGACAATCAGAACCGCAAACAGGAGCCTACCAAAGCAGAACTCGAAATATTGACCGTGCTCTGGGAGCACGGACCTTCTACCGTTCGTTTTGTGAATGATAAACTGAACGAACAGCGCGACGTAAACTATACCTCGACGCTGAAGCTGATGCAGATAATGGCCGACAAAGGTATCGTAGTGCGCGACGAGCGACAGATGAAGCATATTTACCATGTCGCCGAAGAGGAACAAAAAACCAAGAGCCAGCTGCTGGATAAGTTTGTGGATTCGGTGTACCAGGGCTCGGCCGGGAAACTCATGATGCAGCTGCTTGGAAATAAAAAAGCTTCAAAAAAAGATATTGCCAGTATAAAAGAGATCCTTGACAAACTGGATAAAAAATAAAATTATGTTACTTCAACTTATATACAACAACTCATTAGACCGGCTGGCCGGGGCATTGTGCAGTACACTGATGCACTCGTTATGGCAGGGAATTTTACTGACCGCTGTAGCCGGACTGATCATCATTTGCACACGGAAAACGAGTTCGGCGCTGAGATATAATTTGTTGATCTCCGCTCTGGCGTTTTTTGCTTCAGCTGTTTCAATCACGTTTCTGTGGCAGTACGACCGCAGTAAAACCGTGAGTGCGACAGAGATTCCGCCGATAACAAAAATAAGCAGCAATACAGTACAGCCCATTCATGTCTATTTAAACGGTCAGGATTTGTCACAGACGAATTTCACATTTACCGTGAACAATTATCTTTCGGAACATCATAATAGTATTGTGTTCATTTGGTTCCTGATCATTTGTGCGCGAAGCCTGCAACTGACTTTTGGCTTATATGGAACTTACCGGTTGCGACGGGTGCGTGTACGTGTTGTGCAGGGTAATTGGCAACAGCGTTTACAATTGCTGGCTGATGGACTGCGCATAAGGAAGGCCGTTACTTTACTGGAATCAGGCCTGGCGAAAGTGCCGATGGTAATCGGTCACCTGAAACCTGTGATACTGATGCCTGTTGGTTTGCTCACAGCACTTCCCACCGAAGAAATAGAAGCCATACTGATACATGAACTTGCTCACATCAGGCGTCGCGACTGGCTCGTGAATGTCCTGCAAAGCGGGATGGAGATCGTATTTTTCTTTAACCCTGCGGTGCTTTGGGTTTCGAAACTAATCAGAACCGAGCGCGAGAATTGCTGCGACGACCTGGCAGTGGCTCAAAACAATAACAAGATAAGCTATATCCGGGCGCTGGTTTCGTGCGAGGAATACCAGGCCCCGCTGCC
>DATHNR010000143.1:0-2372 GCA_035485835.1 Puia sp. | reverse complement strand
TAAAATGGCAGGCAAACCAAACGAGATGATCGAAAAAATTGCTGTAGGAAAGTTGAATGCTTTCTTCAAAGAAAATACATTAACGGCACAGGCTTTCGTGAAAGATCCTGCAAAAACAGTAGGTGATCACCTGAAATCTGTTGACCCCGCACTTAAAGTGAACCAGTTTAAAAGAGTTCAGCTAGGATAATAAAACCCGCCTTTTGGCGGGTTTTTCTTTATGATATTATTCCTCTTTCTTTGCAGTACTCAAACTAAAGTATGCTCCCAAAATACACCCGTGTACTCCTGAAATTATCTGGTGAGGCTCTCATGGGAGATAAGAATTTCGGATTTGATAATGCTGTGATCGCTCAATATGCTGCTGATATCAAGACGATCGTGGATCTGGGCGTTCAGGTTGCCATTGTAATCGGAGGCGGTAATATTTACCGGGGCATGAACGAGAAGGAAACAGGCATTGAAAGGGCACATGGTGACTATATGGGCATGCTTGCTACCGTAATCAATGGGATGGCTATGCAGGCAGGTCTTGAAAAAATAGGAGTATTTACCAGACTGCAGAGTGCGATAAAAATGGAACAAATAGCCGAACCTTATATCAGAAGACGCGCCATTAGACACCTGGAGAAAGGAAGGGTGGTCATTTTCGGAGCCGGAACAGGGAATCCCTATTTTACAACCGATACGGCCGGTTCCCTGAGGGCCATAGAAATAACGGCTGATGTAATTCTCAAAGGAACCCGGGTGGATGGAATCTATACTGCCGATCCCGAAAAGGATAAAACAGCAAAAAAATTCAGTACAATAACCTACCAGGAATGCATTACCAACAACCTGAAAGTGATGGATATGACCGCTTTCACCCTTTGCATGGAAAATAACCTCCCGATCATAGTTTTTGACATGAATAAACCCGGAAACCTCAAGAGAGTGGTCACGGGTGACCAGGTGGGTACCCTGGTAACCGCCTAATTGCGTAATTTTACTTTAAATTCAGGCCCAGCTTGTATTTATGCAGGGATATCACTATTTTGTAACGCTGAAAATCACCACTTTCTACGATTTTCCCCTCTCTAATCCGTATCCCGTCAATTGCCAGCCCTGGTCCGCAGGAAATCCTTTGTTCTGAGTACCAGACTATATGAAGACATTGCCCCTAATACTTGGCTATACATTAACCGTAAGACTGCCTGAAATAATTATATTTCTTTTGGGCGCACTCATTTTAGGGTTCACCATACATTATTTCTGGACCTCAAGAAATACGATCCGGATTCAAAAAGCAGCTCCTACTGATGAAGGCATCAACGATAATGATAACTGGAAGCTGAAGTATTATACGGATATGGAGATTCAGGAGAAAACACTGCAGCAACTCCGCGACCGGCTTTCAGAATCAGAAGAAAATGAAAAGATCTATCATCTCGAAACAGAAGAACTGCGTGAAGAGCTTTCCCTTCTGAAAGAAAAATATTCGCGTACCGAAGCACTCGTCAAGCCTCCTACCGAAACAGATGATTATTTACATCAGCTGAAGATTGCTCAGGAAAATCTTTTTCAATATAATCAGCATATCAACAAGCTGCTTCAGCAAATTCAGATGCTCAAAGAGTCTGAAAAAAAATTCCAGGATCTTCAGCAGCAACATTCAGTATTGAACGAACAGTTATCAGTCATGCACCGGCGGCTCGCAGAAAAAGATGCCGAGATCAACCGCATTATGCAGGAGCAAAGACTTGTACTTGAAATGAATGAGCGTATGGATAAAGCCTATGCTGATTTCACTCAGATGCAGGAGAAACTGCGCAAGCTTGAAAATTACCTCGATCAACCCCACAGTAAAAGAATCGAATACGAACAATTGCAGGAATCTTATTTTAAGATCAACAGAGAATATGATGAAGTGAAGGGAAAACAGATGGCCCTCTTTGATGAAAACCAGCGCCTGAGCAGGATCCTGGCGGATACTGAAGACAAGCTGAAAGAGGCAAATTTCCAGCGGCAACTTTATCACAAGAAAATGTTGTTCTATGAAGAATTGAATCGTGATATGCAGGAAGCTTCCGAACAACATAAAAAAATGGAAAGTCAGTTACGCCGGATCAGTGAAATGGAATCATTTCTGTCGAAATCTTCTCATAAAGAAACTCCTGGTTCGGGGAAACCGATTATTTAGATGACCAATGATCCCGCACGTGCGGGGACTGGTGACGGATGACGGATGACGGATGACCGCTGACCGTTTCGATTTTGAAATTCTAAATTTACACATTACTTTATTAGTTTTAGGCTTTAAGCCTTCTGCATAATTTTATCCAATGACTCAGATTGCTGATATAAGAAAAGAATATATACTTCACAGTCTAAAT
>DATHNR010000142.1:0-11594 GCA_035485835.1 Puia sp. | reverse complement strand
ATACATTCTCATCAATGATGATTATATTCTACATATCTATCAGAATATTTAATCAACACGTAATTATTTAATTCCCCAGACCTCTTCTTAGTCCCGAAAGATTAACTTTCAAAAACAATGCCTTGAGAGTCTATGTTTATTAGTTAAATTTAGATTTATGAAAAAATACTTCGCCTTATTCATTGTTTCAGCATCCGTATTGATCAATAATAGTGAGGTTATTGCACAAAATGCTAACTCGCTGTATACGGCTCCTCTGGGTGTTCAGGCATATACTTTTAGAAAAAGCTTTCCCATAAATGCGGCCAAAACGCTTGATACAATAAAAATGATGGGATTTACTGAAATAGAAGGGAGTGGTAATGGTATGTCGCCTGTTGACTTCAGAAAATTGTGTGATGACAGGGGTATTAGTATTCCATCTACAGGAGCGGGTTATGATGAATTGATTAAATATCCTGATTCAATTATTTACCGGGCTAAAATATTGGGAGCTAAATACATCATGTGTGCATGGATACCACACAGTAACGGTGTATTGACATTTGAAAATGCAAAAAAGGCCGTGGAAGATTTTAACAGGGTTGGAAAGATTTTAAAAGAAAATGGACTTATTTTTTGTTATCATGCTCATGGATATGAATTTCAACCTTATGAAAATAAATTCCTCCTGGATTATATTTTTGAGAATACAAATCCTGACTATGTTTCATTCGAAATGGATGTATTCTGGATCCAATTCGGAGGTGGAGATCCGGTTGCACTACTTGAAAAATATGGCGGCCGCTGGAAGCTGGTTCATTTAAAAGATATGAGAAAAGGCACAATTAAAAATCTTACCGGACTTAGTTCTCCTGAAAATGATGTTCCCTTGGGTACAGGCGAAATTGATATACCTGGAATTTTAAAAGAAGCTAAAAAAATCGGGATCAAACATTACTTTATCGAAGATGAAAGCAATTTTGTGAATGAACAGGTGCCGCAAAGTATTATTTATCTTAAGAGTCTGAATGAATAATTTACAATGTGGTTAATTTATGCAATTTTCTTAATCTTAAAGAGAGCATTATCCTGAAAATACCAATGCTTACGAATGCCAGTCCGGTCCAGATGATAATCGTTGCACCAGCGAATATTGGATTCCACAAAAGCATAAATGAAAATAAAATTCCCAATATGGCTATAAGCAGCATCCAACCCCAGTCCTTTGATCCGTAAGATTTTAAATCGAAAGCAGCTCCCATAGCCATAACAGAACGGAATAATACTGCGAAACCGACAAAAAGAGGCAAAACTGCTATGGTTATTCCAGGGTTTGACATCAGAATGAATCCTAAGATAAGATCGATAATGCCCCCTGTTAATGCCCAACCCCAACCTTCCAAATGATCCCTGTTTGAAACAGCATAGGCAATTTCAAATATTCCACTTACAAAAAAAGCGATGCTGAATAATATTGCCAGCGCCAGATAAGATTCTAGTGGCGTCTTGAAAACCCATAAACCTACTATGACGAAGAAAATTCCGGATAATAAGGATATCCACCAATACTTAACTGCTGTCTTTACAGTTTTTAGAATGGAAGTTGCCATGGTAATTGATTTATTAAGATGAAAAATAAATACTATTACATCAGGAAATACGGAGGAAGAATACGGAGGGAAAATGAGGGACGGAGGAATTCAATCTTTTTCGGCAGAACTATGAAGTTAAGATTTTAAATAAATACGAATAATATTTTACTATTATTTTTAAGAACATTGGTCTCGGATAATTCACGGCTTACTAATCAATATCTATTTTGTTGCCAGTTTCGTAACTTTAAGAAAGCTTATCTCTTTGATTATGAATTATATTTTATCGGACGAATATTTAGAACAACGCTTGTCGATCATTGACATGGATCCTTCAGTTTTTAGGGAAACAGGACTCCGTCTAATTGACGATATAACTGAATTCCTTTCGTCTATTTCGGATTTACCGGTTACATCAGCACAATCTCCGGGAGCATTGCAGGCAAAACTTCCAAAATCATTTCCATTAACGGGCTCCGATCCTTCAAAATTGATTGAAGAAACCTGGCGGCTTCTCGCAAACAATAGTTTATTGAATGGTCATCCCAGATTTTGGGGCTATATCACTTCATCGGCTTCACCAATAGGTATCCTTGGCGATCTTATGGCTTCTGCAATAAATAGCAATTGTGGTGCATTTGTGCTTTCTCCAATGGCAACGGAAATTGAAAAACAAACCATAAGATGGCTTGGGGAATTTATTGGTTACCCCGCAGATGGAGGAATTATGGTAAGTGGTGGTAATATGGCAAATTTTGTTGGGTTCCTCGCTGCCCGAAAAGCGAAAGCAAATTGGGATATCCGTAAACTTGGAATGCAACCTTCACAGGGTAAATGGCGGATTTATGCTTCTTCCGAAACCCATACCTGGATAAGCAAAGCAGCCGATTTATTCGGATTGGGCCTGGATGCAATTCGCTGGATTCCGGTTGAGAAGGATCAAAAAATGGACATATCCGCGTTGGAGCGAATTATTTCTGAAGACTTAGCAGAAGGGTTATTTCCATTTCTTGTTGCAGGCACGGCCGGTTCTGTAGGAACAGGAGCAGTAGATCAGTTAAACGAAGTCGGGGCCATTTGCAAAAAATATAAATGCTGGTTTCATATAGATGGGGCTTATGGAGGTTTCGCCGCCGCTTTACCGGAATTAAAATATATGTTTCAGGGAATTGAGCTGGCAGATTCAATAGCAATCGATCCGCATAAATGGTTGTATAGTCCACTCGAAGCCGGATGCACACTGGTTAAGGATGCAAATTCACTGACTGAAGCATTTAGTTTTCACCCTGTATATTACAACTTTGACAGCGATGAAGAGCCTCAGACTAATTTTTATGAAAGAGGGTTACAGAATTCCAGGGGATTTCGCACACTGAAAGTCTGGCTTGGTTTTCGTCATATAGGTGCAGAAGGACATATCCGGTTGATCCGTGAAGATATTCAGTTAGCTGAAAAGCTAATCGAAATATTGAAAAAACATAAAGAAATCGAAACATTTTCCCGCCACCTCAGCATCGCTACTTTCAGGTATAAACCAGATGGTGTGGAGACTGATTCAGAAAAGGAATATCTGAATAAACTGAACCAATCACTTTTAAACAAGTTGCAATCCGGAGGTGAAGTTTTTCCAAGCAACGCGGTGCTGGATGGCAATTTTCTTTTGAGAGTATGCATTGTAAATTTCCGAACCAAATTGCATGATCTGGAAATTTTACCGGAGATTGTTATAAAGGAGGGGAGAATGATACATGAACAAATGCTAAAAATAAAGCAATGATTTACAAATTTGAAAAACCAGTTCACGGTTCAATCGGATTAGAAAAATACCAATGCACCATAGAATGGCGAAATGGAAAATTTATTTCCGATGAACCTGTTACATCGGGTGGGAAGGATCTAGGTCCGGATCCTTATACATTACTTATTTCGTCATTGGCTTCCTGTACACTTGTAACTTTACGTATGTATATTGATCGCAAGGGCTGGAATATTCCTTCAATTTCAGTAAATGTGAATATGTACAGCGAAAAAAAAGATGATAAAGTAACCACGGTTATCGACCGAGATATTATATTTTCTGCTGACACACCCGAAGATCAAAAGACCAGGTTACAGGAAATAGCTTCTTCCTGCCCCATTTCAAAAATTCTTCAAAATGATGTAAAAGTGAGAACATTCGTTTTCAGGGACGGAGAAACAAAGACGATAAAATATGCCAATGGAGAAATTACTGTTGGATGGAAGCCTGATTTTTGTCAGCATTCCACGCGTTGCTGGACCCAGCTTCCACAGGTTTTCAAGCCTACGGAAAGAAAATGGATCGATCCGGATGGTGCATCTCCTGAACGCATTGAACAACAGGTGATGGAATGCCCTTCAGGCGCACTGACTTTTAAGTTCAATAAATAGTATGTTTGTTATTACATACTATGCTTTTTAATTCTTTCCCGTTTTTAATATTTTTCTTAGTAGTAACCATTGCTTATTACGTCATACCTCACAAATGGCGCTGGTTATTGCTGCTGATAGCAAGTTGCTATTTTTATGCTTTTTTAATCCCGGCTTATTTACTCGTTCTGTTTCTGATCATTTCTATCGATTATACTGCGGGCTTATTAATCGAATCAAATCAGGGCAGGTTGCGCATGTTTTATTTGGGATTGAGCATTGTGAGTAATCTGACTGTTCTTGGCATTTTTAAATATCATAATTTCTTTGTGGAAAACATCAGTCATTTAACAGGCTTATTTTCCTCCAAACCAATATCATTTACGATCTGGGAACTGGCGCTTCCTGTAGGACTCTCATTTCACACATTCCAGGCAATGTCCTATACGATTGAAATTTATAAAGGCAAACAAAAAGCAGAAAGAAAATTTGGAATATACGCTCTGTATGTCATGTTTTATCCGCAGCTCGTCGCAGGGCCAATAGAACGTCCTCAACATCTCATTCCACAATTTTATCAAAAACATCAGGTTAGTTATAATGGAATTGCTGTCGGACTAAAATGGATGCTGTGGGGATTTTTTATGAAAGTGGTTGTGGCCGACCGCCTGGGGATTTATGTAGATTACATTTTTAAAAATGCAGATGGGCATAGCCGGCTGGCACTCTTAACTGCAATTTTCTTTTATTCATTTCAAATCTATTGTGATTTTGCAGGATATTCACTCATCGCGATCGGAACTGCTAAAGTAATGGGATTTACTTTAACTAATAACTTTAGAAGGCCATATTTCGCTTCGTCGTTCAGGGAGTTCTGGAGGCGATGGAATATATCTCTCTCTCAATGGTTCCGGGATTATGTATTCTTTCCAATGGGCGGAAGCAGGGTGTCCGTTTCAAAATATATTTTTAATATACTGGTTGTTTTTATACTTAGTGGCTTTTGGCATGGCGCGAACTGGACATTTATTCTTTGGGGTTTATTACATGGTTTTTTCATACTCTTTGGTTATCTGAAACGAAAGTTTTTACCCGGCCTGGTTTTTTCTAAATTTATCGGTATAACTGCGACATTCCTGTCCGCCAGTTTTTGCTGGATATTTTTCAGGTCGCAAAATATTCACGAGGCATTCATTATAATAAAGAGGATATTCAGTCCGAATACTATCCAATCGATTGAAGGAGAATTTGACGAGCGTTCCCTGATGGTTTATTCATTTCTGGGAATATTCAGCATAATTATCACAGAATTTGTTTCTGAATTTTTTCCTGGCAGATTCCAATTGCTTCAGAATCCGAAAGTATGGATACGCATGACGACTTGTATTGGATTAATTATAGTCATTCTGCTCTTTGGAGTATTTGACGGAAGCCAGTTTATTTACTTTCAATTTTAAACTCTGAATGAATAAAAAGAATTTCTTCTGGAAAGTATTCATTGTACTGGGTTTCTTAATAATCCTTGATAAGGGGCTGGGGGCTATTTTGCAACACTATTATTTTAAAATTCGCCATGGAGAGCAGGGGAGGACAACTTACATTATTGATTCCTGTAATTCAGAAACGATTATTTTGGGATCTTCCAGGGCGGCACATCATTACGTTTCCCCCGTTTTTTCTGAAATATTACATTCCACCACTTATAATGCGGGAAAAGACAAGCAGAGACTGAGATATTCTCTGGCATTGTTATACATGATATATCGGAGATATTCTCCCAAACAGATTATTCTTGATCTTAATCCAACCGCTTTTGAGAAAAATGAAAATGGATTGGACGAGCTCTCTATACTTTTACCGTATTACAGTTCTCACCCTGAGATAAGATCCATTCTAAATGAACGCAACCGGTTTGAATGTATCAAAACATATTCTGATTTGTATCGATTTAATTCTTTGCCTTTAAAGATCTTGTTCAATAATTTATCCTCCGAAAGGGATGCAAATGAATCGGACGGGTATGTCCCTCTCGTGATTCATAAGGAATTGATTCCGCAAATTCCTGACAGTTTACCGGCTTCC
Organism: Puia sp.; assembly: GCA_035485835.1. Taxonomy (GTDB): domain Bacteria; phylum Bacteroidota; class Bacteroidia; order Chitinophagales; family Chitinophagaceae; genus Puia. The sequence continues at coordinate 5,550 of DATHNR010000142.1, read as the reverse complement.
CAGCCAGTTGACAGCAGTATTGTCAATTGTTTCAAAAAAATTATAGCAATTGTTAAGGATCATGGTTCCAGGTTAATTGTAGTAGTTTCTCCTATTTATTACAAACTTCCAGTAAATTTAAAAACATTGGAAATGGCTAAAACTATTTGTGCGAATGAACAAATTTCATTTCTGGATTACAGCCAGTCACAACAATTTCTTGCCCATGGACCGGAAATGTTTCTTGATATGGGGCATTTAAATGATTCATCCGCCATTATATTCTCTACCTTACTTTCAGAGGATATGCGTAACCTTAAATAATGTAGTTATTTTTAATTGCCCGGATTTCGCTAAATTACAGATGGATCTTTTCATTTCGTGAAAGCTTCATTCCTACGGGAGTCATTTTTATGAAGCGGATAACAATATTCTTCGCCTTTTCAATACCATTGCTGCTTAAAGCACAAACAGTCATTTCTTTAAAAATTGATGGTACGATTAACCCTGTTTCAGCAGAATATATTCACAGAGGCATTGAAAAAGCCATCAGTGAAAACGCGACTTGTATTTTGATACATTTAAACACTCCCGGTGGATTATTGAAATCTACCCGTGTAATCGTAGGTGATATGCTTGAATCACGGATACCGATTATCGTATATGTTTCTCCGGCCGGGGCTCATGCGGGATCTGCAGGAGTATTCATTACACTGGCTGCGGATATCGCTGTCATGGCTCCTGGTACAAATATCGGTGCGGCTCATCCGGTTAGTTTGCAGGGAGGATCTGATACCATCATGAACAGCAAGTCCACAAATGATGCTGCAGCTTTTATTCGTACGATAGCTGAATTCAGAAAACGTAATCTTCAATGGGCTGAAGAAGCCGTGCGGCAAAGTGTAGCAATTACTGCAAACGAAGCACTGCAGAAAAATATCATAGATTTTATCTCAGCGGGTGATCAGGAATTACTAAGTCAGGCCGATGGGAAATTGATTTTACACGATTCATCCAGGATCGTATTACATACAAAGGGGGCATCCATTCAAATTCTTGAAATGGGATTTACTGAAAAAACCCTGAATGTTATCAGTGACCCTGATGTTGCATACATTTTACTAATGCTTGGATTGGTAGGCCTGCTTTTCGAATTGTTCAATCCCGGCAGTATATTCCCGGGAATTATAGGTTTCATCTCACTTGTACTTGCATTCTACGCTTTGAATACACTACCCGTCAACTATGCAGGTCTTTCCCTGATTATTTTCGGGATAATACTTTTACTTCTGGAGATAAAGATTGTGAGCCATGGAATGCTTGCCATCGGCGGTATTGCCGCACTCCTTATCGGATCACTGATGTTGATACGACCTGACTCAACGATGGAATTCGCGAGAATTTCCCGTGTACTGATTATTTCTTCTGTTTCAGTCACATCCTGCTTTTTCTTATTTATTATAGGTATGGGATTGAAAGCCCAAAGAAGAAAGCCTGTTATCGGAATTGAAAGTATGTTAGGCGAGATTGCAGAGACTATTGATTCTTTAAATCCTGCCGGAAAGGTCCGGATGCAGGGTGAGATCTGGAATGCGATTTCTGTTTCAGGAAATATTGACAAAGGAGAAAAAGTGCGCGTGAAAGAGGTAAAAAACCTGACCCTCTATGTTGAGCATTCGCATATTTAATTTTTAAAAATAATTTTCATGCAAACAATTCCTGTATTTACTATTGTAGTCATTCTTTTTGGCATTATGATTCTGGCGAATGCCGTACGCATTCTTCGCGAATATGAAAGAGGGGTTATTTTCAGGCTGGGACGGTTGATATCAGGTGAAGTGAAGGGACCCGGATTGATTTTTCTCATTCCCATTGTGGATAAGATGGTAAAAGTGAGCCTGCGTACTGTGGTGATGGACGTACCACCGCAGGATGTAATTACTCAGGATAATGTATCGATAAAAGTTAATGCAGTGATCTATTTCCGTGTACTGCAGCCCAATAAAGCTATCGTCGAAGTTGAGAACTACCTGATGGCAACTTCACAAATGGCGCAGACAACCTTACGAAGTGTTTTAGGACAATCTGAACTGGATGATCTTCTTTCGCAAAGGGAAAAGATCAATCAGCGTCTCCAGCAGATTATTGACGGACATACAGAACCCTGGGGGATTAAAGTATCAAATGTTGAAGTGAAGCAGATCGATCTTCCGCAGGAAATGCAAAGAGCAATGGCTAAACAGGCAGAAGCCGAAAGAGAACGTCGTTCCAAGATTATTGCAGCTGAAGGGGAATTTCAGGCTTCACAAAGACTGGCTGATGCAGCTAAGGTCTTAGCCGAACAACCCAGTGCAATTACATTGCGTTACCTGCAAACCCTGAGGGAGATTGCAACGGAGAACAATTCAACAACCATTTTCCCTGTTCCAATTGACCTGCTGAAACCTTTTCTGAATTTTGAGGTTCAGAAGAAAATCCCTTAGTAAATTTTAATGTTTTACAAAATTGATTGAAGTAAAATTATAACCACCTTTCACCGCATAAATACGGATTTGGTGGATGCCTTCACTCAGCTCTGTGTTTGCCACTACTGTTTTCCAGTTTTCGTAATCGCCCGTTGCAGGAATTTGAATGTTTTCTGCCAGCGTAATATTTCCATCCTTAATTGTCATCAGGCCATCCCCGTTTTTGGAAGCTACAGTAAAAACAAGATTGTATTTACCAGATTCAGCCACATGGATTGTATATTGAAGCCATTCGCCATCTTCAATTTTACCAACGTAGTAATTTCCCGGGTCTTTGGAGTCCTTGTAAATATCTACTCCGTCATTTCTATATGCCCCGCCGGAATTACCTGTACTTTCTTTTCCTGTTGACAACCGGTAATTTGCTGTGTCTCTGTCATAATATGCTGTTCCATTCCTGCCAAAATCATAATCAATCGCCAGGATAGTGCTTCCCGGGAATATGTTATTGACTTTGAATGGCAGGGTTTCATTGCTGAAAGGTTGTCTTATCAATGCATCTATCACATCACGGTGTACGATATTCCTTTCGCACTTTGTATTTACCGCCAACTCCATTAATCCGTCATAAGTATTCTCTTTTGAGGGGGCCTGAGTAGTTTTTTCGTTCCAATAGTCGGTCAGCGCATTGTAATTATTGTTGGATTTAATCTGGAGTGGATTATTGATGCCCAGTTTTTTTAAAGGCCACCATGACCATCCGATATTATTTGATTCAAACAACCGGACAGCCTCCATGAACCAGACATTTGAATTTTCTCCTGTTTCTCCAAGCCATACAGGAACATTATACTGCTCACGGAATTTTAAAATATGCTGGATAGACTGAAGATCGTTGCTGTTCCAGTATTTATGAAAACTTAAAACCATATTCGCGTCCCAGGTACCCAACATTCCATTATAATTATTACCCCATCCATTTCCTTCAATAATGAGAATATGTTTTTTATCCACCTCTCTGATCGTTTTTGTAATATCTATCAGCAATTTTTTGAGGGGTATATTCTCTTTTTCACTCAGACCATTTCGGTCTTTAAGAGTATCCTCAAATCCCCAATTCGGTTCATTCAATAAATCAAAGCCTGCAATGCTGGGTTCATTTGAATAACGTTCAGCCAGTCTCCGCCATAAAGCGATCGTCTTTTGCCTGTTCGCTTCACTTTGCCATAAAGAAGGGGTCGATGGATTCCTGTCAGAAATGTTCAGGTCGTTACCCTGTCCGCCGGGAGCCGCATGGAGGTCAAGAATCACATACATGCCATTGGCCTTGCACCAGGCAATAAGACTGTCCGTCAAAGCAAAGCCGATATTCAGCCATGTGTTTTTCCCAGCTACTGGTTCACTTTCCACGGGTAAGGTAAAGAGGTTATAATGCATGGGCAACCGTACAGAATTAAAACCCCAGGAATGCAAAGAATCTATATCCGATTTTGTAATGAAATTCGAAAGCCACTTTTGATAGAACTCCTGCATTTGCTCTTTACCAATCAATAATTCTATACGTTGTTTTATCCTGTATTGCTGGCTTTCTTTATTTACGTGAAGCATATAGCCCTCCTGTAACATCCAGCCTCCAAGGCCTATTCCACGAAGTAACACATTTTCACCTTTTTCATTTACAATTCTTTTATTGTCAGCCTTCAGGAAGCCCTGACTTTGGGTTTGTTTTACTAAGCAAAAACTGGATATAATTACAAGCGTAAAAGACTTCAGTAGATTCATGTTATTGAGATCTGGATTTAATACCGGTTAGAATTGAATAATTATGATTGAAATTAATTAAAGTATTTTTATAAATGAAGGTAACAGGATGAAGAAACTGGTTTTTATATTGATACTGTTTATCGCAACAGTTGGAAATACAATTATATTCTGCAAACAAAAGACGGTTAATCGCGAAAGGGAAATTGAACAAACAGTTCAGGCCCAGATTGACAGTTTTTCAGTTATATGTACAAAACTGCAATCAGCCGTTACAAACATAACTTCTTCGGACGGTGAATTGCAAAAATTATTTCTTACTGCGAGGCTGGCATATAAGAAATTTGAATGGGCGTCAGAATATTTTGTACCTGAAACATCAGGACTGGTAAACGGGCCGCCTGTAGAAGAGGTTGAAATGCCGGATCTACGTATAATTCAACCCTCAGGTCTGCAGGTAATAGAAGGATTTTTATTTCCGGTATATGATAGTTCAAGAAAAAAGGAATTGATTGCCCAGCTTTTCTTATTACAATCGGACTGCGAAAATTACAGGTCATTCTTCAATCTGAATAATTTGCACGACCCGCAGGTGTTGGATGGGGTTAAACTGGAAGTTTTCAGAATAATGACACTTGGAATATCAGGATTTGACAATCCAGTAACCCTTAAAAGTATGCAGGAGAGTGCTGTAGGATTAGAAAGCCTCGAAAAGGTATTGGGTTTTTATATTGAAGAAAGTGGCAATCCTAAACTGAAACAGGATCTCGGGAAAGCAATAAGCTATCTAAAGATCCATACTGATTTTAATTCCTTCAACAGGATAGAATTTATTACAGATTATTGCAATCCCATTACTGCAGAAATCACGGATCTTCAGGAAAGTTTAAAAATAAACGGGTTCAAATATAACCGGCTGTTAAATCAGGATGCCAAAACACTTTTTGATTCGAATGCTTTTAACGTCAATGCCTATGCGCCGGATCATTCTTCATTTATAAGCAATGAAAAAATAGCACTGGGTAAATTATTATTTTCAGATCCGGTATTATCCGGAAGCGGAACGAGAAGTTGCCAATCCTGCCATCAACCCGAAAAAGCATTTACTGACGGACTGGCTAAAAACACTATTATTGGAAAAACTGAATTACTGGGAAGAAATACTCCGACTTTAATCAACGCAGCGCTTCAGCCGGCCTTATTTTATGATTTACGCGTCAATTCGCTGGAGGAGCAGTCGCATAGTGTTGTACAAAGAGAAAAAGAGATGCATGGTTCCATGTCATTGTCTGTGAAGCGACTTTGGAATGATAAAAAATACAGGCAAATGTTTTTAGCTGCCTTT
>DATHNR010000141.1:0-4943 GCA_035485835.1 Puia sp. | reverse complement strand
CTGCCAGCCAGGTATCTCATTCTTGTATCAGCTCCGGACAAAGCGTAACCGTTGGATTCATTTAGGTTGAGATTGGAGAAATAAACAGCATTAATATCTTTTGAATAAGAAGCTTCAATTGTAGCAACCCAGTCATCCCCGAATTTTTTATCTACTGCCAGGCTTGACTTTATTACCGTTGGATATTTGAAATTATGATCTGTAACCGCTGCGCCATAACTGGACGCACTTTGGGTCTTTGCAGGTGGTGTTGTATTTACCGGAGGTGGCGGATTGGCAATCGCATTATCCGTAAATGGCACGTTTGTATAGTTTCCACCTGCTATAAGAACACCGTTGTTACCACCCTGGTTTGCCAGCCATACAAAAGGAGGCGGACCAGAGAAAATTCCAAAACCGCCTCTTACCTGTAGTGATCTGTTACCAAGAGCATCCCAGTTGAAACCAACCCTTGGAGAAATTAAAATTGCATTCCCGGGTGCCTTTCCAATATTGTATGATGCCCCATCCTTAAATGTTAACTGATCGAAAAATGGATTATCGAGGAATAAGGATTTATAAATCGTCATATCGTATCGTAAGCCATAAGTCAGCGTAAAATTATTAGTCATCCGCCATTTATCCTGCACGAAAAATCCAATTTCCGTTGAGCCTGCAGAATAGAAAGGAAAAGCCCCACCAGGAATATTAGACCATTGCTGATAATAATTGTCCACATTACTTATACCATTTGCTGCATTGTAAAAAGCCGTCAGGGAAGGGAACTGATAACCACCCGCAAAGTTTGGTACAAAGGCATCCGTATATTTCCTTGAGTAATTTTGTGTTCCCAATGTAATTTCATGGGCACCCTTATAGATGGATACTATATCGGATAACTGATAAACATCTGTATTGATCAGGTTATTATAAGTGAATGTTTCATATCCAAATGAAGCATAAATATTGCTGCCGCTCAGGATATCAACCATCGGCATGGTTGTGCCTGGTACTCCGGGTGCACGCGGGTCTCTTTCTTTTGTATAACCTGCCTGGAATTTATTTGATATGCTGGGGCTGAACCTGGTATTTAATTCAATAAGATAAATATCAAAATTGTTGTTGATCACATACTTGCTGCCACTGTATGGTAGTCCAAAAGTATAATTCTGGGAAGCCGGTCCTCTCACAAATCCTGCGCCTGACCTGCTGGTACTCTGCGGTTGTTCTGAATTAGATCTCAGATAATTATATTTTATGGTCAGCGTGTTCTTGCTGTCTATATTCCAGTCAATTCTGGCAGTAATTTTCTGGCTGGCTGATGAAAAGGAATAATTCTGAAATGAGCCGGGATCATAATTGTATTTTGTTTTCAGGAAATTCGCCAGCGCAGTCAGCGTATCATAATTTGCCTGAGAAACAACGCCTGCACTCGGTGCGAGATTTTGAGGCCCTCCACTGGCTACAACGGTATATGCCGGAGCTGTCTGCTTTACAGCTTCATAGTTAATAAAGAAAAACAATTTATCTTTTATAATTGGCCCCCCAAATGAAACACCTCTTGTATAAAAACTAAATGGAGATTTTGCTACCGTAACATCTTCTACATTATATCCCTGCGTGTTTGGGCCTTTCAGATATGTATAAATTGCTCCTTTGAATTGATTCGTTCCGCTTTTTGTGATTGCATTTACTCCTGCTCCGGTAAAGCCGCCCTGCCTCACATCATAAGGGGAAACATTTACCTGTACCTGATCAATCGCTTCGAGACTTATAGGTTGCGCGCCAGTCTGTCCGCCTAAAGTGCTGGAAAGCCCGAACCCATTATTAAAGTTCGCTCCGTCAACTGTTATATTATTGTATTGTGCACTCCGGCCGCCGAAACTTGTGCCGAATGAAGTGGTATTGGCAGTAGGTTCCAGTTTTGTAAAATCAGATATTGAACGGTTTATGGTTGGCAATTGCTGAATTTGTGCATTGGTAATAATTTCCTGGCTGCCGGTATGACTGTTATTAAAAATTTTGTTTTGCTTGGTAGAAGTTACAACAACCTCAGTCAACTGATTTGATTCCGGAACTAAATTAAAATCAGAAGTAAAATCCTGTCCGAGAACAAGATTTACATTTTCCTGTTTGTCGGGTTTGAATCCAACATAACTAACTGAAATAGTATAAGGGCCGCCGATTCGAAGACCGGGCAGGTTAAATCTTCCGTCTTTACGTGTAGTTGTTGAATACTTTGTGCCTGTTGGTGTGTGCAAGGCTACAACTGTTGCGCCTGCCAACGCTGCTTTCCCGTCAGTAACCGTTCCTAAAATCTGGGAAGTAGTTTCCTGTGCTAGTAACACATAACTACTGCAAATGAAAATTACAGTAAACAAAAGTCGCTTTCTCATAATGCGATTGGTTTTGGTTGTAAAATAAAATCACTTGAAAAAACTATGAACAGATAACAGATTAAATAAATATTAACAAAGTAAAAGCAGCTGATAAAAAGCCTGGGAAGCAATCGGAAGAAAATATTTAATAAAGAAAAGAAAAAAATCAAATGTTAAATTTTTTATTAGAATAATTTTATCAACATTCATGACTGATTTCTTCAGATTCATTTTTATTAAGCTTATGGTCATTGTAAATCAATGAATTAAGCGGCCTATGTAAAGGCAACGATAAATAGTAACTTTGTCTGTAAATTAAATTTCATGTTAGATAGAATTGAAGATGCAATAGAAGCCATTCGTCAGGGTCGTCTGGTGATTGTTGTTGACGATGAGGACCGTGAAAATGAAGGGGATTTTATTACTGCTGCACGGAATGCAACACCTGAAGTAATCAACTTCATGAGCAAATACGGAAGGGGGCTTATTTGTGCACCCCTGATTGAGCAACGCTGCGATGAACTGGGTCTTGAACTCATGGTGAATAATAATACGGCATTGCATGAAACTGCTTTTACTGTTTCAGTAGACCTGCTGGGCCACGGCTGCACAACCGGTATTTCAGCCCATGACCGGGCCCTGACCATACAGGCATTGGTAAATCCTGCAACGAAACCAGGAGATCTGGGAAGACCCGGACATATTTTTCCTTTGCGTGCAAAAAAAGGTGGTGTGCTTAGAAGGGCAGGACATACAGAAGCAACCATAGACCTGGCCCGGCTGGCAGGTTTCGAAGCGGCAGGCATTTTAGTTGAAATCATGAATGAGGATGGGAGCATGGCCAGGCTGCCGGAACTTAAAGAAATTGCAAAACGTTTTGATTTCAAACTGATTTCAATCAGGGATCTGATCGAGTATCGCTTAAAAACGGACTCACTGATTGAAGAGATTGTTCGTGTGGATATGCCCACAAGGTTCGGTCATTTCAAACTCATTGCTTTCAGGGAGAAAAATACTACCAATGAGCACCTGGCACTGCATAAGGGGGAATGGAAAGAAAATGAAGCTGTTTTAGTTAGAGTTCACTCTTCCTGTTTTACAGGGGATATTCTCGGGTCACTGCGGTGCGATTGTGGAGAGCAGCTGCATAAAGCAATGCAAATGGTAGAAGCTAATAAAAAAGGGATTATTCTTTATATGAATCAGGAAGGTCGGGGTATCGGCCTTTTGAATAAACTAAAAGCATATAAACTGCAGGAGGAAGGAATGGATACCGTGGAAGCAAATTTACACCTGGGGTTCCCGATGGATAAAAGGGATTACGGAGTAGGTGCCCAGATCCTGCGCTATCTGGGTGTAAGCCGGCTTAAATTAATAAGTAATAATCCAAAGAAACGTTCAGGCCTGGCAGGTTATGGGTTGGAAATCGTTGAAACCATTCCTATACAGATTCCTTCCAATCCCCATAACGAACGTTACCTGAATACCAAACGGGATAAACTGGGTCATGAGCTGCAGGAGCAGGAATAAACAAAGTATGGGAGTATCGGAGTATGGGAGTATGGGAGTATAGGAGTATGGGAGTGCGGGATTGAAGCACTGATGAACAGATTACATGTTTGAGACTAAATTATTTTCCATATATAAGCCGGCTATAAAATATTAATTTCCATTCCCATACTCCCATACTCCCATACTTTCTTCAGTTCTTCGCTTCAGTATTATCCGTGGTTTTCTTCTTCTTCTTCAATAGTTCATCAAGGTTGTCGAAATCCCTGCGATAAGAAATACTTGTCCCGGAACTGTTCATCGTATGGTTTCCCAGCGAGAGATAATTGTAAGAGTCCCTGTAAAAAAATGTAAGTACAACACGCCCGTTTTCAGTTAGTTTCCATTCAGCCGTAACTGTTGGGAGAAACTGAACTGCTGCATAGGTAGCCTGTTGTGTGGTAAGTCCAAAATCAAGAGCGCTGCCTACAGTGAAAGTCAGGCGTTCATTGAGGAAACTTTTAATAACGGAAAGATTAAGATTCGTACGGTCATATGTAGATGCATTGGTTTGTTCATTTGTTTCAAGCGCCGTTCCATTATAAAACGCAGTATTGAAATTTACCCGAATACTTTTGTCTTTAAATACCCTTTGAAAATAACTGGAGAACTGAGTGCTTAGTGCACTGGAAATGTAACTGGAAATGCTGGAAACGAATATTCCGGCTGCAGCATCATTTGCTGAGAAGGCCGAGGAACTTGTACTCGTCGGGCCAAAGCTGTTAAACACCAGTAAAAATGCAACCTGCTTATTCAGTTCCCCCGGATCAGTGTTAATCCTGTCCAATGTCCATTGTGCATTTATATCGTTGCGCAATTCACTTTTAGGCGGAAGCTGCAATTCAAAACTAATGGAAGGATGCATGAGTTTATCCTTAAGTGAGGCAACCACCCATATGGGACCTATATAATTTTTTGTATTGCCTGTCAGCGCAGTGGATCCTTTAGTTTCTTCTTTCAAATCATTGAACTGTATATTTTCTGCTTCATATATGGCCTGGATATTTATATCAGCATCATAAGGATCTCCGGACCAGC
>DATHNR010000140.1:0-5968 GCA_035485835.1 Puia sp. | reverse complement strand
GCATATGCTTCCGTATATAATTCAATCCTGTCAGTTCCTGTATCCGCAGCAGCTTCAATCATGGCTATTACCGGATCAATAAAAATGGAAACGCGTATGCCTGCTTTTTTAAAAACCGGAATAATACTTTTGAGATATTCTGAATAACGGATGGCATCCCATCCATGGTTAGAGGTTATCTGTCCTGATGTATCCGGTACCAAAGTAACCTGATCAGGTTTTGCAGCGAGAACCAGGTCTATGAATTTTTTCTCTTCACAGTTTCCTTCAATATTGAATTCAGTCCGGATGATTTTTTTTATATCAAAAACATCTTTGTACCGGATATGTCGCTCGTCAGGCCTGGGATGGACAGTAATACCATCAGCACCAAATTGCTGGGCATCTATCGCGGCTTTTATTACATCCGGGTTATTGCCTCCCCTGCTGTTACGAAGGGTGGCAAATTTATTGATGTTAACGGATAACCTTATCATATGCAAATTTAAGCTTAAGGCTTAAAAAAAATACGATAATCAACGAAGTCATCGGTCTTTCCTGAAATTAAGAAAGGGCCTTGAAAGGCCCTGACTAATCCTTATAAAAGTGCAGTTTTAAAAACTTGGTAACAGTGTTTAGAACTTTGTTAGTATTGAACTATATAAAATATTTGAATTTGTGTTTTTTACACTTAGTTGATATATGCCAGCTTCTAAAGCATTTACATTATCAACATGAATCTGATTTTTTCCCTGGTTCACATTAACTCCCATCATTCGCAGAATTCGTCCCATTTGATTGGAAAGAACTATAATACAGTGATCTTCCGAATCAGCACTAATTTCTACGGTAATGTCGTCAGTAAATTTTTCGGGGTATGTTGCAATTTCCATATAAGTATTGGATTTGCTGGTAAACTCGTCCACTGCGAAATACATTACTGGTTATTATTATTGTTGGGTAATTTCCTTTCCTGTGTTTTAATTGGAATGGGAATCAGTCGCATGTTTTCATAACCGGACTTGTTTTGAGCTGCTTCAGAAATCAGCTCTTTAATCGTATCAAGTAAGATTTGTATCGTTTTCATAAGGTTGATTTGCATATAATATATCGATTTACTTGCCAGAACTTAATAGGCTTAAAACCAGTGTATTATGAAAGTAATATGGGGTGGATTTATCCCTGTTTGGGAAAACTGCATTCTTTTTTGGACAATGTTCCTAAAAACGGGTAACTAATTTAAGGTTTATGAGTCGCGGGGTAAGTCTCTGTGGCATGGCATAGGTCGTATTTGAGAAATCCTTTACAAAGAGATAAGAAATGGTATTCTCACGGTCAATCACATTAAATATTTCCAGCGTAGCCCAGATATTTTCCAGTTTGCGGAAAGGGTTATGAGATCTGCGGTTTGCTTTATCATTATCGAGCAGCAGTGCACTGAATCCAACATCAGCGCGGATATAAGGATCAATTATGAGAGCATCACGATATTTAACGCTGCCCGGAACACTATAGGGCAGATTACTACCGTAAATGAGATTTAGATAAACTTTAAAGTTTTTATTTGTTGAAAGATAATCCTGTATAAACATCCCTAGTGTAAATAACCTGTCCGTTGGCCTGCGTATCCAACCCTGATGTACAAGGGTGCTGTCCAAAGGTCTGTTCAACGAATCCAGGGTATAATCGTAATATGTGGCTCCGTTGATTTTTTCTTTAGTTTGCATTATACCAATGCTGACCCAGCTTTCTGCATCTTTTACGAGATTTGCAAATAACCTTCCCTCAACTCCAACAGCATAAGCTTTTGCATTGTTCTCAGCATAATACTGGATACTTACATTATTTATATTGTAGGGGTTTACATTCCAAAGATCTTTATAGTAAGCTTCTACAGAAAGGCGGAATGGTTTTTCATTTTCCTTGAAGTTGATATCAAAACCTGCAGTTGCCTGAAAACTTTGTTGAGCTTTTACTTCAGGATTAATTGTTCCATCAGGTGCACGTAGTTCACGATAAAAAGGCGGCTGGTCATATATTCCAATAGCTGCTTTATAAACAATATCCTGATTGCTGTGTGCGGGTTTCCAGGATATACCCATTCTTGGAGAGAGCAACAATTGCCTGGTGAATGTATTATAATTTAACCGAGCACCCGCCTGCAGGGTGAATTCCGGATATTTTTTGAAACTGATATTATCCTGAAAAAACCCGTTGAACCTTCCAATGTTCAAATTATTATTTCCATTAACGACATAATTAAGATTGAGTGAGCCCGGTTGATAAGGAAGTGAATAACCAACAGAGTCTTCGTAAATCCATTCATGCAAATGATCATGGATGGTCTGTAATTCAGCACCCAGACCCCATTGCAGATACTGATTTTCTATTTTCAAATAGCCCTTATGATTAAAACTATATAAATGAATATCCAGGTCATCCCTTGCAAAATTCTGATTGCTTCCGACACCCAGGGGGTTTACAATTTTGCCAAAATCGGAGCTGGTAATATCAAAATCCCTTTCACCGAACAAATAATCTCCTGTGATATCATAATTCTGATTTTCTATATCACTGAAAGTAGAAAGCATCCACTTAAGTTTCAGATTTTTGTTTATCTGCTGATTCCAGGTTAGTCCGGCGAGACCGGTTTTATATTTGTCGGCTTCCTGCCCGCTAAAAAATATATCGAGCCCCAGGTTTGCTGTAAAATATGGGGAGAAAACCGCTGTACTTAACTGGGCCGACATGGGAACCAGGCTGAATGAAGTCTGGGAGTATACCGTAAATAACTCAAGTGAGTTTTTTGAATTAAACTGATAACTGAACAGCCCCTGGATATCTGATGAAGAAGGAATATAATCACCTTTTACTTCCTGCGAACTGAGTAGGGTCGCAAAACTCCGGTTCCTTGCTCCTACGATGTAACTGAATTTATTATTTTTAGAAACACCCTCCAGTTCCAGACCTTGTTCTAATAAACTTAAATATGCCGATCCGCCAAATTCTGCAGGGTTTTTATATTGAATGTCCAAAACGGAAGATATTTTATCACCATATTTTGCCTGGAAGCCCCCATTATAAAAATTGACATTGCGGGTCATTTCCGGATTTATAAAACTCAAACCTTCCTGTTGTGCATTACTAACCAGATAAGGCCTGAATATTTCATAGTCATTGACATAAATAAGATTCTCATCATAATTTCCTCCTCTGACTGAATATTGCGATGTAAGTTCATTATTAGATCCCACATACACTTTAATCAAACTTTCAATTCCGCCTACCGGGGTTGGAATATTAATTGCGTCCTTGGGATTAATACGTATGAGACCTGCTTCCTTCCGGTCTCTTTCATCTGTAACAGTTATGTTTTGAAGTTTCGAAACCGACCTTTCCATCCTGATAACGATCCGTTCTTCTTCCTTATCATTCAAAATGAAATTTTGCTGGAGATTTTTATAACCAGTGTAAGAAAAAACAAGCGCAAAGGCTTTATCAGCCGGAACGTGCATTCGGAAAGTACCCGAATCGGAACTTATGAGCCCGGATTCCCGACCAAGCAAAACAATTGAAACTTTTGCCAGAGGGTTTTCGTTTTCGTCCAATATTTTTCCTGATACAATCGCTCCGGATTTTTGGGCAAACAATTGTATGCCTGGGATTAAAAAAAGGAATATGAGAATATGTCTTCTCATGCGATCCGCTTCATCAGCCGGATGGTTTCTTTTGGATCCTTCGACTGGAAAATGCTACTGCCCGCTACAAGTACATCCGCACCTGCCTGTATAAGGGCGGGGGCATTTTCAAGTGTAATGCCGCCATCCACTTCTATGAGTATTTCTTTTCCTGTTTTTCGGATCATTTTTTTCATTTCTCGTACCTTTTCCAGTGAGTGGGGAATAAAGGATTGTCCTCCAAAACCAGGATTCACGGTCATGATGAGGACATGATACAGGTCTTCAAGAATATCTTTAAGGAATTCCACTGGCGTGTGTGGATTGATCGCCACGGCAGGTTTCATTCCCAGCGAACGGATTTGCTGGATGTTGCTGTGGAGGTTTTTGCATGTTTCCAAATGTACAATCAGAATATCCGCCCCGGCTTTTTTAAATGCAGGAGTAAGTCTTTCCGGTTCTTCAATCATCAGGTGAACATCGCATATTTTCTTCGTTGCTTTCCGTATATGTTCGATGACAGGAATGCCGAAGCTGATATTTGGAACAAATCTTCCATCCATTACATCCAGGTGGAACCAATCCGCCTCACTCTCATTTAACATTTTACAAACCTTATCAAGGTGTAGAAAATCGGATGCGAGAAGGGAAGGAGCAATCAGGCTCATGAATTTATTTTAACAGACTGAATAAACAAATGTACTCTTAGTGCAAAGGATGAGCAAATCCTGTATCGAGGATCTCTAACCTTTGTCTTGCTTCAGTAAAATTCTTATCCAGAGAAATCGCTTTGCGATAATTATTAGTGGCGTCCATTTTCCTGTTTTGCGATTCATAACAACGTCCCAGCCAATAATAGGCATCCGGATCCGTACTGGTAACGGTAATAGCCATATTAAAAGTCTTTATCGCCGCATTAAAATTTTTCATTTGGAAGTAGACTCTCCCTTTTTCAAGATAAGCATCTGTAGTTTTCCAGTCCCTGAGAATGCAGGAATCGAACTGCATGATGGCTTTCGGGTATTGTTTCGTGTTGGCATAAAATATTCCTTTAATAAAGAACGGATCAATCAGCATACGTGTGGAATCGTGTTTCAGAATGTAATCACAGATCTCCAAAGCCCTGGGATTTTTTTGTTCAGCATACAAATGTGCTAGTTCGAGTCCGTAGGTATCCACCCCCTGAAATGAATAAGCTTTTTGAAGAGCTCTGATTGCCTGTAATGTATCTTTTAGCGCTTCCAGTAACATTGCTTTTTCGAAATAAGTTTCAGGATCCAGCGAATCCTTAGTGATCATTTCATTATAAATCGCGAGCGCCTGAACGGATCTTCCGGAAACTGAATATGTGTCAGCTAAAAGTCTTCCTATTTGAGCGTTGGAAGGATACTTGCGGTAGAGAGATTCCAGCAGAATTTGTTTTTCATTAACTCTGCCAAGAATTTCCAGGTTGGCTGCATAAGGCAGGGCTATTTCCAATGATTGCCTAAGGGCCCAGGCCTTTTGGAAATCAGTATAAGCCAGTTCGTGCGCATTCTTCTGTGAAAGACGGATAGCACGTCTGAGAAAAAGAGATGCATCCCCGGGAAATTTGTTGATACTGTCGTTCAGGTTTTTAAGATCGGGATCATTTATTATGGAAGAGTCCTGCGATTCAGCATGACTGCTTTTATTTTTACATGCACCGGTTTCCATGATCAGAAAGCCTGACAAAAGAATGTAATAGCTGAATTTTAAACAGGACATTCGCAAATTTAAATCTTTCCCTTCCCGCATTCGGTTATCTAAATGCTTTAATTTCATGTCAAACTAGAATTTATGTCTTCCGTATTATTGCAGGTACATAGTATTTTGCGCTGGGTTATATTAATATTATTGTTTCTTTCAATTGTTCAAAGCTTCATAGGATGGATGAGAAGACGGGAACTTCGGGAAGTAGACACTAAGCTTTGGTTATTTACTATGATTTCCGCACATACCACTTTACTGATTGGACTGATTCTTTTATTTTTTGGCCGATTTGGCATATTAAGTACAGGATTGCCGGAAGGGGTGATGCTGATGAAGGACAAGTTCTATCGTTTTTACTGGGTAGAACACCCTGTCGGCATGCTGGTAGCCACTATTTTAATAACCATTGGCCGTGGTGTTGTAAAAAAGCAGATAAAAGATCCCCTGAAATACAAAAGAGCTTTTTGGTTATTTCTTCTGGCCCTTTTGATTATCCTGGCAACCATACCATGGCCGGGGAGGGAGATTATAGGCCGCGGACTTTAAAAATTCCTCTGGCCATACTCTAAATATGTTTCACA
>DATHNR010000139.1:0-8020 GCA_035485835.1 Puia sp. | reverse complement strand
GTAAAGATCTATCCCCATAACCATGACGAAAATCCGGTGTGATCCAAAAATTCCATCTAGAAAAATTTCAAGCACTTCGACATTGATAATGATAAATCCTGCATAAATAAAAAAATGCAAAACAGCTACTAATGGATTCCTGAACATTTTCTTCTGACCAAATGCTAACAGGAGGAGATTTTTCCATCGTTTACCCGGCTGGTCCGAATAATCTTCATCCCTGCCAAGCAATATATTTTTCCTGATGCGGAAAATATTCCGGCTAAAAAGCCAGATTGCGGTTATGGCAATAATAATAAATGCGATTTGCTGGACCAGTTGCATGGGGCCTGTTTATAACTCAAGTTATTGCAGATTTGCAGGATTTATGAATTTCTTTACCTTGGGGCATGGATAAGAATTATATACTGAGCCCGGAAGTGGCTGCTAAAAAATTGAAGCGTATGGCTTATGAAGTCCTCGAAAATAATTTTGGCGAAACTGGATTTGTTCTGGCAGGTATTCGGGAAAGCGGAACTGCAATTGCAAGCAGGATACAGGAGCAATTGAGAGAAATAGCAGGATTAGAAACCGAATTAATTACGGTAAGTCTTGATAAAAAAAACCCAACTGAAGTTACACTTAGCCGTTATCCCGATTTTAAGAATCAGGTGATCATAATTATCGACGATGTATCAAATAGTGGCAAGACCCTGCTGTATGCCATTAAACCTTTTCTGGATTTGAATCCCAAAAAAATACAAACGTTGGTTCTTGTTGAAAGGAGTCATAATGCCTTTCCCGTAAAACCCGACTATGTGGGTTTGTCTGTTGCCACCACTTTACAGGAGCATATTTATGTAGAAGTAGAGAAGGGCCTGGTTAAAGGAGCCTGGCTGGAATAAGACTTAAAAATGAATCGTTTTTTCGCCTGAAAACCTGCCGATTTCATTACCTTTGATGCCTTGCAAAAGCTTGGGTTTTACAGGACCTTAAATTAATATGGAAGAGAACATCATACCGGAAGAAACACAGGATAATAACCGTATCGTCCCCATCAATATCGAAGAACAAATGAAAATGGCCTACATAGATTATTCTATGTCGGTTATAGTGAGCAGGGCCTTGCCTGACGTGAGGGACGGACTCAAACCAGTTCACAGGCGTATACTCTACGGGATGAATGAACTGGGCAGCAATAGTAACAAGCCATTTAAGAAATCTGCCCGTATAGTTGGTGAAGTGATGGGGAAATATCATCCGCATGGAGATGCCGCCATATATCACACCATGGTCAGGATGGCGCAGGAGTGGAGCATACGTTACATGCTTGTCGACAAACAGGGAAATTTCGGTAGTCAGGACGGTGATGGTCCTGCAGCAATGCGTTATACTGAAGCACGTTTGCACCGCCTTGCTGAAGCCATGCTGGAGGATATCGATAAAGACACGGTGGACTTTCAACCCAATTTTGATGAATCCCTGACGGAGCCAACAATTTTACCCTCCCGTTTTCCACAGCTGCTGATCAATGGTGCCAGTGGAATTGCCGTAGGTATGGCTACCAATATGCTTCCTCATAATCTGTCTGAATCCATCGATGGATGCGTGGCATTTATTGACAAAAGAGATATTACTGTAGAAGAAATTATGCAGTATGTAAAAGCGCCGGATTTCCCCACAGGCGGAGTAATATTTGGCATGGAAGGCGTCAAAGCCGCCATGCATACCGGACGGGGACGTGTTGTACTTCGCGGTAAACTGCATGTGGATGCAAAAAGTAATGGCCGTGAACAGATCATAATAACAGAGACTCCTTACCAGATAAATATCGACGGGCTATGTGACCGGATTGCCCAGTTGACAAATGAGAAGACCATCGAAGGTATTTCTGATGTCCGAAATGAATCCAATGAAAAAGAGGGAATACGGATTGTTATTGACCTACGCAGGGACGCAGTAGCGAACGTAGTTATTAATCAGTTATACAAACATACCGAACTCCAGACCTCTTACGGAATCAATAATGTGGCCCTTGTAAAAGGCAGACCGCGAACGCTCAATATCAGAGAAATTATTTCGGAATTTATTGAATTCCGCCACGAGGTGGTTGTCCGCCGTACTCAGTTTGAATTACGGGAAGCTGAAAAAAGAGCGCATATACTACAGGGTTATCTGATTGCCCTCGACCACCTGGATGAAGTTATTTCACTGATCCGCTCATCCTCTACTCCCGATCTGGCTAAAGATAATCTGATCAATGCAGGCCGGGGCCTCAGTGAGATCCAGGCCAAAGCCATACTGGAACTGCGTTTGCAACGCCTGACAGGTATGGAAAGAGATAAGATCCGCAATGAATTTGATGAATTACAAAAACAAATATCATACTTAAAAGATTTGCTGGGAGATGAGGCAAAACGTTTTGCTCTCATTCGCAAAGAACTTCTTGAAATAAAAGAAAAGTTTGGTGATACCCGTAGAACAGAAATTACCTACCTCGATGATGAAGTCCGGATCAAGGATCTGATCAAAGAAGAAGATGTTGTCATTACCATATCTCATAATGGATATATAAAAAGGACATCGGCCACTGAATATCGCCAGCAACGCCGGGGAGGCAGGGGGCTGAGCGGAGGGAAGGCCAGGCTTGAAGATTATATTGAACATTTATTTGTTGCCAGTTCTCATCATACACTACTGTTTTTTACAGAAAAAGGAAGGTGTTTCTGGCTGAATGTTTACCAGATACCCGAAGGAGACCGCATAGGGAAGGGCCGTGCAGTTCAGAACCTGATACAGATTCCCTTAGATGATAAAATAAAAGCCATCATCGATGTGAAAGATCTCAAGGATATGGAATTTTTAAACAGTCATTATATTGTGCTTTGCACCAAGCGGGGTGTTATCAAAAAAACGCAGCTGGAAGATTTCAGCCGGCCAAGACTCAGCGGTGTGAACGCGATTACCATCCTTGAGAATGATCAGCTGCTGACAGCCCGCTTAACAGAAGGCAATTCTGAAATCATGATGGCGGTTAAATCCGGACGTGCCATACGTTTTCCTGAAGAAAACGTCAGACCGACGGGAAGAGGTGCGATCGGAGTAAGCGGGATTGAAGTAGATGATAATATGGACGAAGTGATTGGCATGATATGTGTCAATAAGGACGATAAATCCAGAACCGTGCTGGTCGTAAGTGAAAACGGTTTTGGAAAACGCACCCTGGTAGATGAATACCGCGTAACGAACCGGGGAGGTAAAGGAATCAAAACCATTCAGGTTACTGAAAAAACAGGTAAGCTGGTCGGCATACTCGATGTCACAGAAAAGGAAGATCTGATGATAACCTGCAAATCAGGAATTACTATCCGAATGCCAGTTCAGGGAATTAGTGAATTAGGTCGGGCTACTCAGGGGGTCAAGCTGATCCGGCTTGATGAGGGAGATGGAATAGCTGCCATTACACAGCTGGACGAAGAATCAACAATTTCAGAGGTAAAAGAGGGGGAAGGCCCGGTTTTGGATACCTTGCCGTCAGAACCAAGTCCAGAATAATGTCATCAGAAAACTTCAAATAAAAAATCTCATGAAACGGATGCTTTTAAGCCTTGTAATGGCTGTAGTTTGTACAGGATTGTTTGCCCAATCTGTTGATAAAGTAAAAGAATTGCTGAAAGCAAATAAACTGGCAGAAGCCAAAGACGAAATTGACAAGACCCTGCTGGTGGATAAGAACCAGAAGAATGCTGAAGCCTGGTATTACAAAGTTAAAGTATACAACGCCATCGCGGCAAATGATCAGCTGAAGACTCAGTATCCGGATGCATTACTTCAATCACTGGCAGCATTGAAAAATTATGTCCAGTATGATGACAAAAAATTTGCGTTGCTTGTTCTGGATAGTTATAAACCCATTAATGAGATATATCAGGGTCTATTCCAGACAGGTGCAAATGATTATAATGCACAGAAATATTCGGAAGCACTCGTAAACTTCAAAGGAGCCATTTCAGCCATCGGCTTTATGTACAAGGAAGGCTGGATCAAACAATCCATGGATTCCACAGCCACTTTATATGCTGGTATATCAGCAGAAAAGGCAGATAAGCGCGATGAAGCAGTCATTTATTATAAAACCATCGCAGATTCCGGAATTACAAAAATCGGTGGGAACGACATGGCCGAAATTTATAAATGGCTTGCTGATTATTACACCCGAAAAGGTGATAAAGAAAATGCTGCTAAATACACAGCACTAGGTAAACTGAGATATCCGAATGATATTTTTTATGATGAACTGACGCTGGATGCCCTTAGAAAAAGCGGGAACAAAGATTCCCTCTTTGCCGAATATGAAGTGATCAATAAAGAACACCCTGACAGCGCCATTTATTATTTCAACTATGGTTTGGAACTTTACCAGTATGCTACAGATACGAGTACAGGTAAGCGGGTGACGAATTCAGATGATCTCATTAAAAAAGCGCAGGACAGACTGCAAACAAGTTATAAACTGAATCCCAACTATCCTCAGACTTCACTTGTGCTCGGACAGATTTCATATAATGAAGGAGTAGAATTTCAGATCCTGGGCAAACCCAAAGGGAATACCAATGCGGATGAATTGAAAAAGAGGCAGGATTATCGTGCCATGAGTGTCAAAAAATTCGATGAAGCCATTCCATACCTGGAAAAAGTAGATCAGTTACTCGGCACCCAGGGGAAATTAAAAAAGGCTGATAAAGTCGCATTGAGGGATGCATACGATATGCTGATCACAATCTATGAATCCAGAAAAGACAAACCTAAAATTGATGCGTGGACAGACAAATACAACAATGTAGATAAAGTACATTAAATAGTTCGCGAAGGGGTCCATGCAGTGTTATTTACGCTGCATGGATTTTTTTTATCTTAAAGCGAAGTGCAAATTTGCATTCACAACCAGTTGCTTTTGATTTATTGCATAAGATGGTTCAATACCAATACCAATTTTGCTGGTTACCGGAAACACATATCTAAGTCCAGTTTGCAATTCTAAATAAGAAAGATTTACAATGCCGGGCGCTGCAACGATATACAGATGGTTTGTTAATTTATATTGCCCCTTCACATAAAAGCTTAATAGTGTCTGATTCGAAGAAGTGGCCGTTTTTGTTTCCGGATTATTAATACCTGTCCACACCATACTGGTACCAATAAAATAACTGAATTTTCCGGCGTCTTTATTCCAGGTACCGGCTTCCACTCCAAACCCCATTCCATGGCCTGTTTGAAATGCCTGATAAACCGTGAGAGATGGAAAAGAAGGAATGCAACACAGGCTGCAGCTCTGACATTTTGCTTCACCGAATTGGAAACATAAAAAAATAAAAATAAACAGTCCGGTTCTGTTTTTAAAGATTCTGGAAATACATAAAAAATATTTTCCCCGTAGAGTTGAAGTTTTCATACTGATCAATTTAAAAGAGGTCGTAAGGAGACGAACGGCGGTCTTTTGGAAGGAAAGGATCAGTTATTCAACAATTGGGGTACGAAACCGGAGATCAAAGGATGATGGGGAGAGTTAAATATACTCTGTGATTTCCAGTTTTAAAAGCAAATCGCATTATTTTTCCAAAACTTAGGTTTTGGGAAACCGTACTAAATTGGGAAATTGCCCGTTTAAAAGGGTTAAACACTTCCAGATCCATTCAAAACGACTGTATTGACAATATCTGAACAGGAAAAGCCAGTTACGAAATTCAAATTTAAGCCTCAGTTATCGGGGCTTCGCTTCTGTGCAGTATTATTTGTGGTCGTCTATCATTTTTCCGTTTTCCTTATCGGACTTAAAAGCTGGCACTACGACCTGGGTTCATTTATCGTTTTCTTTTTTGTATTGAGCAGTTACCTCATCACGAGGATTTTACTTGATGCCAAGCGGAAAGCGATCGGGAAAGGCATGCCTGTGTGGAAGGTTGCCGTGGCATTTCTAACCCGCAGAACCTTACGCATTTTTCCGGCTTGTTACCTCTATCTCCTGATTCTTTGGCTTTTCCCTTTGGAGGGCCAAGACCTGCGTCAACATCCGGGATACTATTTCGGATATATTTATAACGTATGGATATTTATCACAAACAGCTGGGGTCCTTATGCCGTCCATTTATGGACACTGGCAGTGGAAGAGCAATTTTATATTATCTGGCCCTGGATCATCCTTTTCATACCAACAAAGCATCTTTTCAAAGTGTTTCTTTTGATGGCTGTATCGGCTGTGGCTTTCAGAATAATCTTTCTTACCGTTTCTCCTTATCAGCCAGTATTCCCAATGCTTGTACTGATGCCTTCCTGTATTGACTCCTTTGCGGCAGGTGCCCTTCTTGCGTATTTGCACTACACCGGAAGAGAAAATAACCAGTGGTTAAAATGGGCTTCATTAATTGCAATTCCCATTTGGATTTTACTGATTCTGACGAATCATCACCGGAGTTTTATAGGATTGGACAGGGTATTTATTTCACTTTTTGCAGTTATGGTAATTGATATTGCAAACCGCGGGTATACCGGCATAGCAAAATTATTTTTGGAGAACAGGGTCGTTCAATATCTTTCAAAAATCAGTTATGGTATATATTTATATCATCTGATTGCCACATTATTTTTCTGGAAATTATTTGAAATCGCACAGCATGCTTTAATTGGCAGCGGATATGACTTGTCTTCCGCCGGAAAAATATTTGCTTCACCCTATGTCAGCTTTTGGATATATTTCATCCTTGCTATCGCCTGTGCAACCATTTCCTGGTATTGTATTGAGCAGCCTTTCAATAATCTCAAAAAGTTATTTGATTACGTAATGCCACGGAAGGCTAAAGGCTCAAAGCACAAAGCTGAAAGCATTAAGCCTTAAGCTTTATGCCTTACGCTTTAAATTTTATTTGAAAAAATTAATGGGCCTGTATAACCATTTCTTTTCACGTTTCATTTTATATCCTATAATGATTTTAATTTTGATCTTCAGCCATTGCAAAAAAGTAATACGGCTGAAATGCATTCCCATAGCGCGTTTTGATTGTTCCAGTGCAACATAGGGTTCTCCGAATATGTGATAGATCTTGTCTGATGTATATGCAAAATATTGTGCCAGGTGCTTTTTTGTATAACGCTTTGCCCCCGCACGGTCATTAACCGGCAGGAAATTCTGGATGAGATCCAATACTTTCAATACATCCGTCATGCTTTGCCCCGTAAGAAAATATCTGCTGGTAATATTGTTTTGATGTACCCTGTATAAAGCGAGTTTTCTGGGACTGTGTGCCACAGGATAGTTTGCCGCGATCCTAACCCACATTTCCCAGTCTTCCCCATAGTGAACCGCATAAAAACTTCCCAGTTTTTCATATACTGATCTTCTGACTACCATGGCCGGAGGTTGAATGAGCTGGGAGCGTGCAATTTGATATAGCCAGTTATTAAGCAAACCAGGTTTATTTAATAATTCCGGGCTGTCATAGAGCCGTAAATTTTGTTCATCCACAAATGTATACCCGGTAAAAGCCGCACCAGCATCAGGGAAATCTTTATACAGATTTTCAATTTCAGCATAAAATCCGATTAATACCTGGTCATCTCCATGCAATAAATGAATATAGCGCCCTGTAGCACGGTTGATACATGTTTCAAAGTTTCGAAGACTTCCCACATTCTCAGACTGACGAAAATATCTTACCCTGCCTTTACCTATTTCATACACCAGGGATTCAACATCAGTGTCTGTACTGCAGTCATCGACTACTTCAATCTGCATGTGATCCGGTCCCGGATCCTGGGCCAGCACGGACAAAATATTATCTGTCAGGTACTCACTGCAATTATAGGCTGGAATCATTACAGACCACAGGGGTCTATCGATATGATCGGGAACCGGTGATATTTCCGGAGGCTTCTGGGGTATTCGGTCTTTCATTGGTAACGCTTTCGGTTCTGACATTTCTGAGGGACGAAGCAGGGATATGTCTTGTCTTTACAAAGTTAAAAAGAATAATAGCATTTTTGCTTC
>DATHNR010000138.1:0-4733 GCA_035485835.1 Puia sp. | reverse complement strand
ACGACCGTTACTCAATATGCTGTACTTAGATTTATTGCAGGATTTGGACTCGCAGGTGAATTGGGAGCGGGTATTACATTGGTAACGGAAATTTTACCGAAAGAGAGACGTGGTAATGGGACAACCCTTGTAGCTACTGTTGGCATTATGGGTGCTTTGCTTGCATACCTCGTTTCTCATCTTTTTGACTGGCGAACCGCCTATTTTATTGGAGGCGGGTTAGGATTAATACTCATGATTTTACGGGTAAGGGTTTTTGAATCGGGCATGTTCATGAAGCTTAAAGAAGAGAACATTAACCGGGGTGACGTGCTGAAATTATTCAATAATAAAACCCGCCTGTTAAAATACGTGAACAGCATACTGATCGGTATACCGATTTGGTTTGTGATTGGAATTCTGCTCACATTTTCTCCTGAATTTGGCCGGGCATTGGGTCTTGACCAACCCGTTGATGCAGGTAAGGCAGTCACGCTTGCTTTTACCGCACAGGTTTTAGGCAACTTAACGAGTGGTTTTCTCAGTCAATATTTGCAAAGCAGGAAAAAAGTTATTTTGTTATTTATTTTAACTTCCTTTTCACTGGTTCTTGTTTATTTGCTTGTACCAATCCATAGCACCATACTATTTTACTCCATATGCACATGTCTTGGATTTTGCAGTGGCTATTGGACGCTTTTCGTTACCGTTGCGGCTGAACTCTTTGGCTCCGATCTCCGGGCAACTGTTGCTACTACTGTTCCCAACTTTGTGAGGGGGTCAGTCATTCCATTAACCATGCTTTTTGCCATGGCGAAAAATTATGTTGGAATTATTTATGGCGCTTTAGTGGTTGGCGTGATAAGTTTCGCAATTTCAATCATTGCGTTGGTTTTCCTGGAGGAAACTTTTAAAAAAGACATCAATTATGTTGAAACTGAATGATGGCTATTGGATATCTATATCCTTTATAGAGACTCTCTAAATACGGATTATTTGAATATTCCAATAATTGTTGGATCATCGTTTTCTCTAAATGACAAGAAAACAATAAATCTTTTCCTGGGAACCGGTATTTCCGGAGACATTAAAATTTCAGATAATAGCTTCAAAGCACCGGACAGGATGTCTTTTGGAACCCTACCATTTGTAGTAAATTTTCAAATATCCGGTGGTTTCGATTACTCCATGAGTAATAAAGTGCCAATTGTATTGCAATACGAATATATTGTAGGTTTATCGAATGCCTATAAAGAGCAATTGTATTATGGAGCACCGAATGAACCCATATTTACGGGATACTATAAGTACCTGACAAATTCATTGTCCATGGGGATAAAATGCAAATTATGAATATAATATTTTACGGTTATACTAGGGGTTTACCCTTAGTTGACTTTCGAGCAGATATGATTTTTCTTAAAAAATAAGCTATTTTAACCAGCGCTTCACCAGATAGTATTGATTACCCTTGAAAACTATTTATAAAATAGTTACATATTTGATCAATAACAGATTTGAAATGAAAAAAATCAAATATTCATTGTTCGTTTTATTTGTGATTTTACATGCAATTGCTTTCAGTCAGCCTAAGACCGATTCAAATCATCCGGAGGACAGTCTTTCAAATAAGCCTAATACGAAAGAACTGAGAAAAGAAAAGGACAGCATTGCCAAAAGTCTTGCTCCGATACCAGATAAAGCAATTGTATATGTTATGCGTACGAGTTTATTAGGAATGGCAATTCCTCTGAAACTTGATTGTGATAGTTTTGAGGTGGGATGGATTCATTCCAAGACTTATCTTTACACAATAATTGATCCCGGTGAGCATATTTTCAAAGCTACATCTGAAAATGAATTTATATTAAAAGTTAACCTTGAACCTGGTAAGATATACTATTTTGACCAGGAGGCTAAGATGGGCATTATGTATGCAAGGACAAAAATTAAAATTATAAATGAAGAGGATGGTAAAAAAAATTTATTAAAATGTTCTCTTTCTAAACATAACCGTTACCCATTGTATCCAAAATCCAGAGAACCTGAAAAAGATCCTTCTGATAGTGGGTTGTAAATGAAGGATGTTCTCCTCCATTCCGCTTGCGAATTATTGACGAACACTGACTTGTCTACACTTTTCGTGAAAAGTGACTAGCCAGTTAAATACTGAAACATTTTTATCACCAGCCAGTCTAATCAATTTAAACCATCATAGTGTTAAAAAATACCTTACTGCTTTCATTGTTTTCCATTGGCTGCCTCGCGGGATTTTCAGAACAAAAACTGCCGGTATTAGAGTCTGATTCAAATTTCGTCAGGGTAAAAATTGACGGGAATATTGTAGCCGTGTGGAGCATTGATCCAGACACGAAACCATGGACCGAACCCGATGTTTTCGCAATTGAAAGATCCTTTTCCGAAAAAAAGGTCGTGTATCTGAGCGATCACGATTCTTTAACGTTTAATGTAAAACCTGGCGATCAGTATGACTTCAACATCCTGATCAAAAACCGGGGGACATACCTACTGCGTCTTACGACATATGGTGAGCCTGTATTTTTGAACAGAAAAATCCTGATCTCTATTTTTTTGGTGCTGGTAATTACCGTCGGCCTTGGCTGGGCAAAAAGAAATTCTTTCAGTACAATATTCCTGCTCCGGCTGGGAATCATAACGCCTTTGCTTTTTTGGCTTGCGACGATTACCGGCGGCTACATTCATGGCAACTATAATCACCTGCACAATGTGGTTAGTGAACTGGGCGCTATCGGCACCAGGTCTGAAATTTTTATGTCAACCGCTGAATTCCTGATATCCATCCTGAGCATTTTTTCTGTAATCGGGTTTTACAAAGCCTGCAAAGAAACCGGTTTGAATGTGATTCCTGTATTGACAATACTGAGTTTGTCCATATCCATGATCTGGGCCGCCATATTTCCTATGCATCATGAATTACATGGCACGCTGGGTCCGATTCCTTTGATCGTGAATGCAGGCGTATTGCTTTCTGTTTTTTTATGGAGAGGAAAAAAATTCGGGAGTCTCCGGCTGGTGTCATTTGTAAGTTTCCTTATTATGATGCTGATCCTATTACGCACCATACCCAACCTGCGTGGTAATTGGGAAGGACTCATACAACGCTTATTCTACCTGGGTTGGTCATTCTGGTCTATTGCGCTTAGCCTGATTTTTATGAAGATGCCTGAAATAAAGAATCCGCGGGCTTATAAAGCCTGAATCAGTGCACGAACATCAGGCACGCCAACACCGGTTACTTCATCATATCCTGGTCCCGCTTTGAATGCACCATTGCTTCCGGCAACGATATCCCTGAAAGCATTCGATCCAATCAAAGGGTAGATCAAAGTATTTAAAAAAGGCAGCATCGGTTTTCCTGCATTTACCCTCGCTTCATTGATCAGCGCGCAAAAAGCCGCCCATACCGGTGCGCTCCAGCTGGTTCCTCCGATCTGTTGCGATTGACCACCAAGGATTACGAGCGCTCCAAAGTTTGGATCTGCCGTTAGACTCACATCCGGCACCAGTCGCTTTGTACCCGCAGGCACACCTTTACCTTTCTGCCAAACCGGTCGGTCGAAAAACATACTTTGGCCGCCACCACCGCTCGTCCACCCTGTTTCCTCAGAGACCGTTCCATTGGCAGCGAGCACCAGCGAAGTTCCTCCAACGCCGATTACACAGGAATCAGAGGCAGCGTATTCCACCTGCGTGGGTCCGTCACCGTTATGACCTGAATCATCCGGATTTGATCCCGCATCTCCGCTGGATACAAAAACATTTACGCCGGCAGCCGCAAGTCGCAGGTATTTTTGATGCTGGGTGGCTACTTCACCCGTGGGTCCTCCAAGGAATGTTTCACCTAAACCCAGGCTGATGGAAACCTGCCGCATACCGGCAAAATTTCCGATATCCGTAAGTATATTGTCAAGTGCGTTGTCAAGATCTACAAAGTCCAAAGACCCGCTGGCATATATCCTGATATTCGCTCCCGGCGCGATACCACTTGTCCATTCTGTATCCAGTGTTTCTTCTCCCTCGGCGGGAGGAAGTGTTGCATTATTTACATTGATTTCCTGAATCTGGTCTGCCGTCACAGATAGTTTGTTCTCTTTCCAGAAAGCGATCAGGTCTGAATCCGCAGGAACGGTATCGATAAGGATCGCGATAGTTTGTCCGCTTCCTGTAACGTCCAATCCATTGGCATCATAGGCTTTCAGAATCTCAGCAATATTATACGGAGGCGCATTCGAAATATTGGGGTTCAGTTTTTGTCCTCCCTGCGCTGACATATTCGTAAATTTTCTATTGTTTCCAATGGGTGCGCGAAAGGAGCGATGCTTATTGGCATGGCGGAAGGGTTGGAGACCAATAATTGCATGTACACTGTTGGCGACTTCCGAGGGAAGGCTGGGCGCATTTTGTGCTGCCGTGTAAGTAATGCCTTCCCGTGTGATGCGTACCATTTTAACCTGCAGGCTTTGTTCGATAAGGGAAGCCTTTGCACTTGCATATATGCCTGTTCCATTGGGTGAAATTTTAACGTCGCTGTATCCCTGTGCATTCAGCCAGTTTATCAAAGCTGTAATATCGGCTGATGGAGGAACATAGGTTCTTTGGAGTTCGGCAGGGGAAACCACTTCGCCTTTCGCCACTTTTTGTTCCAGCAAATCCTCGAGATCCTTTGGCATGGAGAGAGAAAAAACGATGCGCATTATTTTATCATAGTCCTC